>NZ_JAAEDT010000021.1:0-3903 GCF_013346865.1 Snodgrassella sp. ESL0323
AGAAAGCCACCGGCAAGGGCAAAACAAGTTGCCAGTGTAAATGCTTCATTCATCATTCACCGCCTTTTTTATCTTCTGCCTGTTGTGTGTTTTTAATCAGATTTCTGCCGGCCAGTGCACATATAATGGCAATCAGCGGATAGGTGGTCATGCCTGTGGACAGTGGCGGATAGGCGGCGATAAACGTTCCTGATATCACAAACCAGATCAGCGCCGACCACAGCAGGCAACACCCGGATAAAATATTGCTGCGGCTGGAATGAAAAAAGGCAGCAAATAGCTGCCCGATTGCGACTACTATTAAAATCGTGACGAATACCTTAGGGTATAAATGCGGGAATTTGCCGTATAGATCCTCCTTAATTATCTCATCACCATGCAGGCCAAACACCAGCGCAAAACCCAGCATAGCGAATCCGTTCAGTACTTCGATTATTCGCGTGCCTGTGCCAAACAGCCAGTTTTGCAGTCTGTCAGGTAAAAACCGCAAATCAAGCAGCCAGTACAGCCATTTAATTGCTTTTGTCATAATATATTTACTCCATAAAAAATGCCCTGTTACAGGCGTATTATTTAAGCTAAATTTTTGGCTAAATCAGCTATTAATCCCTCAAAGAATTGTATAAATTGTTTTTTAAAAATAGGATTGGTGAGTATCTCGCCTATAAGCTTAGTTCCGTTGTATGTAAAATCAATTTTTAGCGTTTCCGTGGCTCCGGCTGATGCCTTCGAATCTGCCGATTTCGGGCTGGCATCGTTGGCTAACTTATTACTAACTGATAAATTCTGCGTTTCAATTTTTGACACTTTTACCAGATCAGTTAAGCCGTCTTTCGTATTAGCTAAACCACCATTTTTTAGCTGTGGAGGCAGGCTAATATTTGCCGGAAGAGTAGGAATATTCAATTTATCGACGGTTAAATCATCAATTTTTCCTTTCCCTGAAATAAAACCGATCACAGAATTTTCACTCTCTGCCTGTTCTTTTTTCTTCCTTTCTTCTTCCTTAGCCTGATTATCTCTTGCTGATGATCCAAAACTACCGATTGCTTTAGCTGCATCAGTTAAAGATGTCCCTGCTGTATCCAGTTTTTCAGCGGCTTTTTTGGTTTTTTCCTGTAATTGCTTGTCCCGCTCAATTTGATCTAAGTAAGCTTTTGCCTGCTTTAGCTGTTCAGATGTTGCACCCTGTTTTTTCAAATCGTAAAGCTGTTTCTGAGTATCATTCATTCCCAGTTTTGCTACCTGATCGCTTAAGCTGTTTAACGCCTGTGTTACTTGCATTTGCGCCTGTAGTTGCTCAACCACCTTATTAGTAGCCTGTGCCTGTCGGATTGTTTCGTCTGATGCGTTTTTCGCAGCAAGCTGAAAAGCTATTAAACCATCTTTACCGCCTGATAATTCTGCTGCAAGCTCTTGAGCCTTAGTTCTCATGTCTTGCAAATAATTATTGTTTTCTTCGCGGTATTTTTGCTCAGTCTCAAGAGCTTTCTGATGAGCATATAGTTTCTGCGTATCCTCAACTTTAGCCTTGGCTGCCGTAAGTTCTGCCTGTGTCGCTCCTTTCCGCGCCATTGTTTCTAACGCTATTTGCTGCTTGGATATTTCGATCTGTTCCGAAGTTTTGCCAAAGTTTTTAACCGTTTCGGCAATTTGATCATGAGCATTGTTAATTGCTTCTGACAGTTTACCGACTTCCAGCTTATCAGCTGCCAAATTAGTTTTATTAACTAGATTCTCGAAAGCCTTAATTTCTGCTTCATTTGTGGTTTTAGATTTAAACTGATTTAATAATTCCTGAGCATTTTGCCGGATTAGTTGCTCTTCTGATTTCCCTAACTCTTTCGCTGCTTTTGCCGTGTTTTCAGTAAGCTTTTGCATTTTATCTTTAAGATCGACAGCTTCCTTGCCTAAAGGAGCAAGATTAGCAGCGGCTTGCTGATTTTCATTTTGCTTTTTCTGTGATTGCTTCCCTTCTTTTTCGTCTTTTTCTTCCTGTTCTGTTTTCCATGTAATTAATCCTTTCAGACGTATATCACCATTAGAATTATGCGTGAGGTCATACAGGCGCCCACCTAGCGTATCTACTTCACTTTTTAGAAAGCCGACTTTTCTTAAAATCTTATCAAAAAAGTCACTAATCGGATTAGATGCATCCTCACCCTTAAAAAAAGCAATTAACGATTTACCCGCTTCATAAACAGTGTATATGGCTGCGCCTACAGCCAGAATTGGAGCAGCAGCCGCAGCAAAAGCGATCGCCAGGGTACCCAGACGCGTCGCGGCTAATGCAGCCATACTTGCCCGTATGGTCGCCAGACTTTTGATGATATTGCCAAACGTCCCAGCCATTGCCGCGCTTTTTATTAAGCCAAGCGAAGCTGCATATACACCATTAGCCTGCGCTGCCTTTGTTGCAACAGATGCCTGTAACACTAACGATGCGGTAAAGGCGGTTACTTCAGCAGTTGCCGCCAGCAGATAAGCTGTAAGCTTTAATCCTAAAAAGCCGACAACAGCCGTCGCAATCAGATCAATGTTATTGGCTACTAGCTGCAAGGCATCAGCAAGCAATTTCGCCACACCAGTCGCTTCGCCACTGCCACCTATAAACATAGTAAGCTGAGTTTTGATGTTCTGTAATGATTGATCAATCGTGCGGCTGGTTTTAGAAAAATCTGACTGAATCTGCGTAGACTGATTCAAAATTGCTTCAGCAAGCTGCTGCGATGTGATTTTGCCTGTACTGCCTAATGTCTTTAATGCCCCAACTGATACACCCATACCTTTTGCAATTGCCATTGCCAAGCCGGGAGCCTGTTCTAATACTGAATTGAGTTCGTCACCGCTTAGCTTGCCGGAAGCCATAGCCTGACCTAATTGGATAAGCGCGTTTTCCTGAGCCTGCGCACTACCGCCGCCAATTACCATTGCTTTACTAATCAAATCAGTAACTGTTAACAGCTTTTGACCGGAAAGCCCTGATTGATCTGATGCCTGAGCCAGTCGCTGATAAATTGCCGCTGTTGCATCTAAGCTTTGTCCGGTACTACTTGAAACGCGTGCTATTTCGGCGCGTACTTCTTTTAACTGTTGCTCTGACTGAGTAACCAGCTTGATACGATTGGTTAGTGTCGTATAGGTGTCCAGCATTCCTTTAGCTTCACCAATACCAAAAGCCCCGATTGTGAATTTTGCGATAGTAGAAAATGCATTTTTTATTGCTGGCGCAGTGGCTTTCACCTTGTCTAATTCAGTTTTTAATTTTTCTACTTCGCCCTGAACCTGTTTAATTTCTTCTCTGCTTCCAGGAACAAGCCCTACTCCGGCAATCTCTTTTGCTGATGTCTTTAATTGGTTAATTTCGTTCTTTAAGGATTCAAGCTGTCTAGTCCATCGGGTAGAAACAGCAAGATTTTGCTGGGCTGCTGTGGTCATTTTTTCAATGCCGGCACTAGTCTGAGCCTGTGATTGCGTCCAGCTTTTGGTAATGGCAACTAATAATCTAAATTGCTTGTTGTATTCTGCTATTGCCCTGGTAACCTTATCAACCTTGCCGGCTGTCTGATTCAGTAATTCAACGACTTTTTTCTGTTCACCAGTAAAGCCGGCAGAATCGCCGATTTTAATATTTACAGATAAATCGGTTTTGAATTTCAGATCATCTTTTAACTGGCTTATTTCGCTGCGAATCTGCCTAACACCTCCTAATGAAGCATCGCCAACATTAACACCCTCGAAAGTCTGTAAAGCAGATTTAGCCAGTAAAACATTTTCCCTGAATCTCACGTATTGTGCAGACGCTTTGCTTACACTATCAGCACCTTTAGACAGAGAAACAGAGGCATTATCGACATAAGATACAAAGCTGCTTTGAGTTTGCGATAATTTTTTTACCTCTAC
>NZ_JAAEDT010000022.1:0-14007 GCF_013346865.1 Snodgrassella sp. ESL0323
CCCTGAATCTCACGTATTGTGCAGACGCTTTGCTTACACTATCAGCACCTTTAGACAGAGAAACAGAGGCATTATCGACATAAGATACAAAGCTGCTTTGAGTTTGCGATAATTTTTTTACCTCTACCGAGGTGCTATTAAGTTTTTTCGCATAACCCGCCACAGCCTGTACAATCTTGTCAAATTTGATCGTCAGCTGTTCGGACAAATTTATGATGCGCGGCTGTTCGCTAATGAACTGCGCATCATCTAGACTGATTTTGGCGGTTAATTCAGCTATATCAGACATGGCAGACTCCAATAAAAAAAGCAGCCCAGAGGCTGCAATAGAAAAGCCAGCGCATGGCTGGCTTGGTTTTGTTAGATGGATAATGCTGTATTCAGTGGAACCACGTCCGCAAGTGATTTCTGACTAGCTTTCCATAAATCATAATTTACCTGCAAATTAAGCCAAAATTGCGGGCTGGTATTCAATAAGATGGATAACCTTAATGCCATATCCTCACTAATTCCGGCTTTCCCGTTAATGATTCTAGACAGAGCTGCCCGCGTTACTCCTAAATGTTTAGCGGCTGTACTAATGCTGGTATCACCTAAATATTCTTTTAATACTTCACCTGCATAGCAAGGATTGTGCATACTCATACGCTTAACCTCCTAAAACCCAGATGAACCACGCCGAAGAGTGGTTTTATTGTGATTACTATCAAATAATAAACTTAGGATGCAGCTCTTCAATCGGGCGATCTAACCTTGAGCTGTCGCATTCTCCGTATATTACTCTCATGCGTTTTGCCAGCTCTATCAGATATTCTGCCTGCTGCTTTGTCTGTATCAACAGTTTTTTAAACACATCAGTCTTGATACAGTTATAACCGTTGATATTCTCTGCATATGTAACTCTGTTATTTTTGACAATTACCAGCCAGCGTCCGTCTGCATTGATGGTACACAAAACATTGTTTTCAACAACAGCGGATTTAAACATATCAGGCGCATTCGGTATGCTTTCCAAGTATTTCAGTGCAACGGTGTAATGTTCAACCGGCATGGCTCTATAACTGTCGATGTTCAGATAGGTATGCAATCCGGCATATATTTTCTGATACGGCTCGCCTGTTCGCTGGCTGCGCTCTTCTACTGCGCGTTGTATTGCATCTGCCTGTTCTTTACTAATTAGGTGACTGATGGCTTTATGCTGTATTCCTATAAATCGTTCACGTTCACATTGAATAAAATATTTTCGTACCTGACGACCTACCTCAGTTTTTTCTACCATCGCCAGCTCTTTAGCCATGTCTAAAATTAGATGGTATTCAATTTTGTTTTGCCCGCCTCGTTTAGAATTATTCCTATTAGATGAGTTACTTAGTTCGCTCACCAATTTTGGTAAGCGAATAAAATCTACTCCATCTACAAAGCCATACTCTACAATTCTTCCCTTAATCCAATTTGATAAGTCCCGAACAACAGTGTAATCACATGTATTACAACAGATGACAGTAAAATGCTACTTGTTGTGTAAAGAAATTTCCCCATTTGTATATATCAGCAATTTTACAATCACCATCTTTTTGACATCTTACTAAATAAGTAACAGTACTGGTTGCACCTACTGTTACTTGAACCATGTTCTCACTTGGCTCAGAAAACGTTAATTTAGCAGAAGGATCTAGATATAGACCCATCCATATAAGTAGATAATAAAAATAATTACAATCTCTGCGTAGTCCGAGCGGTGTCTCATCTAAGCTCTTTTCTTTGGTATATATAGAATATAGTCTTTTTATATTATCATCCAGATATTTTGAAAAAAAAGAGTAATGATCTTTAATAGTTCTATAATCTGATTTGTTATCTTTTGTTTCGTCTGCTTTTAATTTAGATATATTTGAATCATACATCCCCTTTATAAATTGTAATTGTGGACTTTCCGCATATGCACATGTACTAATAAACAAACCTAATAAGATAAAAAGAATTTTTTTCATTTTTTTCTTTCTGATAAAAAATTTCAAAATATTTATTTAGCTAAGTTATGTTATTGAAACTCCAAACTGGTTAAATAAATAGTTTATTTATTTCGATGTTTTTTGATTTCGGTGCGATAAAAATCATCAAGACATTTAGATTTATCTTTGGTGAAAGGTTTTCCACCTTCAAATATCTCGGTGATTTTGCAATCATTAGTTTCTTTTAGACATATAACCTGATAAGTAACCGAGCGTTTTTCAAACCCCTTTGTAGCTCCGATTGTTACTTTAACTTTATTTCCGGTTGGCTGGGTAAATGTTAGCTTAGCATTTGGATCTAAATCTTGCCCCTGCCATAAAACATCATAATCAATACAAGCTATACCTCCAGTTGCCTTTTGGTATTCATCATCTCTTTCGTATATTTTTCTGATGTTGCTATCAAAATATTTTAAATAAAAATGAGGGTTATAATTTATTTCTCCGCTTTCAAGTTTTATGCTTTCTTCATAAATTCTTTTTATGTAGTTCACTTTAGGTCTAAATATTTCAGCAAAAACGCATGAACTGATACATAATCCCAAAACAGCAAGTAATAGTTTTTTCATATAACAGAACTTTCAAGTTAATTAAATATATAATTGTTTATTTCCCAAATCACACGTTGTCGATAGTGCGCAGCAGGGCTGTTGAAACAATCGATTTCTTAATCATGTCATCGATACCCCAGCTGGTTAAATAAATAGTTATGTGTTTCTTTCACTTAATCTACACAATAAGATTTAAAAGTGGTTTCCCCTTTTTTGTTTCTAACTTGAAAAAAACCTCTATTATCCTCCTCCCAAAATTCATAATACTTACCGTCATAAGGCAAGCTCATTACCATTATTTTACCGAAATTACGTTTATAAAATTTAATTTCACTGTTAGCAATACTAAAAACAAGTTCTGAATCACCAGGTTTTTCATATATATACTTGATTGTATTCTGATCTATTTTAAAATTCACAAACCCGCCATTGTCTAATTTGCACTTAAATTCTTCACCAAAGCTATGCGTAGTAATAATTAAAAATAAAAATGCTAGAAATATTTTTCTCATGTCATCGATACCCCTAGTTGATTAAAAATATAGTTTTGTGTTTCTTTCATTGCTGCTTAACTGTATTTGATGAAGTTTTAATATTCATGTGTTTTATATTAACATTAACATGCTTTCTATTTTAGCCACAACATTGCAACGCTTTTTACTAAACGCTTTGGCTACAAATTCATTGGTTGATTGCGCTGATAATCTCAGATAATTTCCACGCAATTATAATCATCAGAATAATCAATGCAGCCGTCCACATGGTTTTGCGCAATTCTTTGGGCGTGAAATTAATAGCTTTCATATACACTCCTTGAATAACAAAGATGACGATGTGTACAACATCGACGATACGTCACTTAATTGGTCATCTTGTAAAAATAGTGAAGATTGGGAACCCGTAGATATCGCAATTACAGGTTAAGACAATACCATTATCAATAATACAAAATCACACTAAACAATTCAGTAAAGCCCAAAAATCGCAGCACATTCAATTAGTAAATTGAGTGCGTTTTAGTTTTTGAGCTTATAAAAATCAAAGGAGTAAGAAAAATGTTACATGCTTACAGTAATGAAAATACCACCAACCCAGAACCTGTCGGATACTTGAAAATGATGCAGTATGAGGAAGCCTCGCAAAGAGCAAGTGACGCAGCCGAAGAAGAGAAACAAGAAATACTGGAAAATCTTGAAGACGATAAACTGATAGATATCGCTGGGGAAGCTCTTGGTGAATTGTATAGCACAAAATATTCTGATGAAGCGGACAAGCTTACAAATGAAATAGTTAAGGCACTTGTATTGGGCTGCCATAAAGATATGACAGTAAGACAGCTATTAAGCCATCTGTCATTAGAAGCAGAAAAAATAGTAACTGATTATATTTTAACGCATGCTAATTAAATCAAAAGCCAGCCAAAACGCTGGCTTTAATTTTGCAACTAAGCTAATCAATCCAAGCACATTTAAACAAGTGTGCTTGTGTGGATTAGTAGACATGTATAACATTATTTAACCTTTATTGTGTGCTGTGCTAACATTTTGATATATAAATCAAGGGAGAAAATAATGGACTTTAAAAATTTATATGCACTTTTAAATATAAAGCCGACAGCATCACAATCAGACATTGCCAAGGCAATGAAGCAAGCAGCGCAGCAACAAACAATTACTTTAGAGAATTTAAAACTATGCAAACTAAATCTTTTAGATATTGAGGCGCGCAAAAAATACAATGCGCAGCTATTTGCTGAATATCCGGAACTTTTAGCCCCTCCGCCTGAACCTGCAAAAGCAGAAGAAGCAAAGCCATTAGCACCAGCAAAGACAAAGCAGAGCAATAAAAAACTGTATCTGATTTTGGCTGCTGTAGTCGCTGCAATTGCGCTGTTTGCCGCCGGTACGGTAGCTTACTTCAAGCATTTTAAACCTATCGCGGACGCAAAAGAGGCGGTTAGAGATTCATTGATGACCCCTGATTCAGCCAAGTTTTATAAAGTTAAAAAGGTTGTAAATACCTATAATAAAAAGATATATGTTTGCGGTGAAATGAATTCTGGAGGTTATGCTGGTAAAAAAAAATTTGTATATGAATTAAAATCTAAAAAAGTCACTGTAATCCCAAATATAAGACCAGATAATGTAACTGTTGAATATTATTATAGTACTTTATATAGAGTAGGCTGTTTAAATGCTGATCCTGACGAATTGTTTTAAGGTAATGGAAACTTTAGGCGATTATGAGGAAAAGGTTTCCCCTTTAATTGAGAAAAGAAATGCTTCAGAAAGTAGTTTTGAAAGAGAAGAGCTAGCTAAATCTATAGATAGCATATTTGCAAAAGCAAAGGCAGTAGAACAAAAGCTAACAATTTATACAGATAGTGATGACGATTGATTTAGTTATCACAGCATATGAATAAGTAACAAAGTAAGCAACACACAAGCCAGCTAATAGCTGGCTTTTTTATTAGCTATAGAAGCGATATTTCAACACGATAAATTAACCCATGTAACAGCAACAATGAGAGAGTTGTACATGATCAAAAATTCTATAACTGCATTTATTGCAGTTTTTTTAATGTCTGCTTCTCTTTCAGTGTCCCCTGCTTTGTCTGATAAGGAGCAATTAGAGATGCAACGCAGTTATACAGCCAGACAGATGCAGTAGAAAGAATACCAGGCAGATCTGGAAGTAAAACGGTTAGCTGATGCATATGCACGCATGAGTGATAGCGAACGCATGAAAGGTGATGCAGAGCTTGAATAATTTTAGGTGATGATTATTGATATTCCTGCCCTGCTAATAGCTAGCTAATCACAGAATAAATTATCTGAAATTTTAACCAGTCCTAAAGCCCATTGATTAAATGGGCTTTAATTTATGGAGCTTTAAAATGAGTACACAATTAATTGCATTAGCAAATAATTTAGCTAAATCGTTTGATTTGGCAGATGGACAAGGCTTGATTGAAACATTGAAAAAAACAGCCTTTAAAGGTGCTGTAACTGATGAACAAATGGCTGCATTACTGATTGTTGCTAATCAATATAAATTAAATCCATGGACTTCTGAAATCTATGCATTCCCAAGTAACGGTGGCATTACTCCGGTTGTGGGCGTTGATGGATGGGCTCGTATTATTAATGCTAACCCACAATTTGACGGGATGGATTTTGAACAAGATACAGAAAGCTGTACATGCCGCATTTACCGCAAAGATCGTACACACCCTGTTTCTGTTACAGAATTTATGGACGAGTGTAAACGCAATACACAGCCTTGGAAATCACACCCAAAAAGAATGTTACGTCATAAAGCGATGATTCAGGCGGCACGTTTGGCTTTCGGCTTTGCCGGTATTTATGATGAAGACGAAGCAGAAAGAATCAAGGATACTAAAGAAGGAGTTAAACCTGATGAGTTAAGCCCTTTCAGGGGTGATATAGATAATCCGGATCGGGATAAATTGATTAAAGAGGCAGAAATTATTGCACAAAAAGGTGATATCGATTTACTCCGTAATCACTTTAAATCATTAGATAAAGCATCACGAAATATCATAGGCAGTGATGAAATGCTTCGTCTTTCAGATATTGCAAAAGAAATTGCTGATCGAACAATTGAGGCGGATGCAATGGAGGTTAATGATGGAACAACGAACTGATGAATGGTTTGAAGCTCGCCTTGGTAAAGTAACAGCCAGTCGGATTTATGATGTTCTAAGTAAAACCAAATCCGGTTACAGTGCCACACGTAAAAACTATATGGCTCAGTTATTATGCGAACGTCTAACAGGCAACAGAGAAGAGAGCTTTAAAACTGCAGCTATGCAAAGAGGTAACGACATTGAGCCAAAAGCACGTGCAAGATATATGCTGGAAACTGGGGAGCTAGTTGAAGAAACAGGATTTATTAATCACCCTACTATCAATATGTCTGGTGCTTCACCTGATGGTTTAGTCGGAGAAGACGGGCTTATTGAAATCAAATGTCCTAACACTGCAACACATTTGGAATTTTTACGTACCAAAAAAACCAAACCTGAATATTTATTACAAATACTTTGGCAAATGGCTTGTACAGGCCGGAAATGGTGTGATTTTGTTTCATATGATGACAGACTTAAGGAACATTTATCTTTTCAGATGGTGCGCATCAATCGTGATGATGAACGAATTAAGGAGATTGAAGAAGAAGTTCAAAAATTTTTGCATGAACTTGATGGACAAATTGCTGAGCTGGATATTGTTATGGAGGCATAAATGTCAGTTAACAAGGTAATTCTGGTTGGTCGCCTTGGGCGCGACCCTGAAACACGATTATACCCAATGGCGACGCTATAACGAATTTCTCGCTAGCTACTGATGAACAGTGGCGTGACCGTAATGGAGAACGCCAGACACGTACAGAGTGGCATAACGTATCCCTGTACGGCAAACTGGGAGAAATAGCTAACCAGTACCTGAGAAAAGGTAGCCAAGTGTTTATTGAGGGAAAAATACAGAGCCGTAAATATACCGATAAAGATGGTATCGAACGCATTGCATACAATATTATCGGCAATGAAATGAAAATGCTGGGCAATCGTAATGATGGTTATGATTCTGGCAATAATAATGCTGCACCGCCTACATCGAACCCACCGCCAGCGGCACCACGCCGGCAATCGCCTCAACATGAATCTACAACTGCACCAATAGATGATATCAATGACGATATTCCGTTTTGATTGGAAAAAATTAAGTTGATCGAAATCAAAAATATTAAACCCTTTAAACACTGAAATATTTAAAGGTTTTTTTGTATACTCAAAGCAATGTAAATGTAATATTATAAATATATAAATTTTCTTATTATGGAAAGAAAATAACTATGAAAAAAATCCTTTTTTTATTATTGCTTCCAATTACCTGTTTCGCACAAAGTGAAATAAGTAATTTTTGGGAATATAGCAATGGCAATCGGAGAATTATTATTAGTGACATTATAAATGATGAAGTTGATTCATATATGATATTTAAAGATGTAATAGAGAGTTCAGATAGTTCTTGTTCTCGTTATGTTCCAATTTTATTTCTTAATGCTGATGGTACATACTTTTCAACGACCACTTCTGAATATGGTACTTACTTTCCAACGACCACTTCTGAATGTAGTAACGATTGTTTTTATTATTCGGACGGTACCTTTAAAAAAATTGATGAAACACATATACAATTACAAATTGAAGAATCCGGGCAATCGGATGTGTGTCCGGGTGGAGCAAAAGTCAATAGAAAACCACGAGATTTGGGTATTTTTGAAATTAAAACTTATGATGATAGATATGATTTAATAAAAATAAATAATAAATAAAAAAATATTTACAAATAAAAAAAACAATAAGTTAGTTACTATTGTTATAGCTGATTCAGCTACTGCTCCTGTAGATGACATTGATGACGATATCTCGTTTTGATTGGAAAAAATTAAATTGATCAAAATCAAAAAAATTAAACCCTTTAACTAATGAAATATTTAAAGGTTTTTTTGTATACTCAAAGCAATATAAATGTAATATTATAAATATATAAGTTTTATTATTGTGGTAAGAAAATAACTATGAAAAAAATCCTTTTTTTATTATTGCTTCCAATTACCTGTTTCGCACAAGATGAAATAAGTAATTTTTGGGAATATGGCACTCGGGGAATTAGTGCAGTAATAAATGATAAATCTGATTCATATTGGATAAGTAGAGATCTGATAGTGGATTCAAGTTATGGTAGGTATTTAAATCTTAATGATGATGGTACTTTCAATTCAGGGAACTCTGCTCCATGTGATAACGATTGTTTTTATCATTCGGATGGCATCTTTAAAAAAATTGATGAAACACATATACGATTACAAATTGAAAAATCCGGGCAATCGGATTTGTGTCCGGGTGGAAGAATAACCTATACAGAACCACGAGATTTGGGTATTTTTGAAATTAAAACTTATGAAAATGGATATAAATTAATAAAAATAAATAGTAAATAAAAAAAATATTTACAAATAAAAAAAACAATAAGTTAGTTACTATTGTTATGGATGATTCAGTTACTGCTCCTTTAAATGATATTGATGACGATATTCCGTTTTGATTGGAAAAAATTAAATTGATCAAAATCAAAAAATTAAACCCTTTAACTACTGAAATATTTAAAGGTTTTTTTTGTATACTCAAAGCAATGTAAATGTAATATTATAAATATATAAGTTTTTATTATTGTGGTAAGAAAATAACTATGAAAAAAATCCTTTTTTTATTATTGCTTCCAATTACCTGTTTCGCACAAAGTGAAATAAGTAATTTTTGGGAATATGGCACTCGGGGAATTAGTGAAGTCATAAATGATAAAAATGACTTATATTGGATAAGTAGAGATCTAATACAGGAGCCAAGTTATGGTAGTTATTTAAATCTTAATGCTGATGGTACTTTCAATTCATGGAACTCTGCTGAATGTGGTAACGATTGTTTTTATCATTCGAACGGTATCTTTAAAAAAATTGATGAAACACATATACGATTACAAATTGAAAAATCCGGGCAATCGGATTTGTGTCCGGGTGGAAGAATAACCTATACAGAACCACGAAATTTGGGTATTTTTGAAATTAGAACTGATGAAGATGATAGTATAGCGATGAAAAGACAACCCTCATTAATAATGAGGGTCGAGCTGGACGAGGTGCTCAGAGCTATAACATCATCAATGAAAGCGGCTTTTACTGACTTATATTACATAGTCACAAAACTGAGGCTAAACAGTTTAAGAAATGAGTAACTAGTGAAGTCCTGCCCTCTATCCGTAAAACGGGCAGCTACTCTCTAACATTAAATAAGTAGCAGCAATATTTGATTAAAGAGGCTGTACTCAATAATGCTGCCCAAACAGGCAAAACATATCAGTCTGTGTTTAGAAGTCTCTATACAAAGTTTAAAGTACCCAGATACCAAGACATTCTTGCTGAGGATTTTGATGAGGCACTTGCATTTTTAGCTGGTTCAGTTAAACCAATCAATAATCAGCCTGCATTACCTAATATGAATCAGGACGGACGCTGGCTGGTAATTGTCGAAAATAACAGAGTTACATATGCAGAGAATATCAATGGTTATAGCTGTATCAAGGTTGATGTGTTTAAAAAACTGTTGATACAGACAAAGCAGCAGGCAGAGTATCTGGTAGAGCTGGCAAAACGCATGAGGGTAATATACGGAGAATGTGACAGCTCAAGGTTAGATCGCCCGATTGAGGAGCTGCATCCCAAAATTATTATTTGATTGTGTAACAAAAATCAAGCCAGCCAGCTAATTGCTGGCTTTTTTAATTAAGTAATTAGATGATGAAAATCCTATGAGATTATTTAACGGCGACTGCCTAAATGAGTTAAAACATCTACCAGATGCCAGTATAGATTTAATCATTGCAGATCCACCTTACGGCATTACTAATTGCAAATGGGATATAACATCTATATCACGGAGTAAACAATGGAATTACAGAATAAAACCGTTAATATTTAGAGGACAAACCAAAAGCTGGTGAGCGCATTGAGGCAGTTGAATGCAAGAAATTAACACAATTCCCCTGTTCACCATTTGATATTTTTGTTTTAGCAGATGATTATTTAAGAGAAAATGGTTATATTCCTCATAGTTCTGAATGTTATTCAGATGTAGTAGACGAAGAAGATTACGTCAAATTACAAGATGTGTTAGATTTAATATATCAAAACAACAGCGAACGGTGGCTGATTAAAGATGAACGTACCTTACATACTCCAATAACTATACTACAAGAAGATATAGACTACTTTAATGAAACTAAAAAACTTAGTGAACGCTTAAGAGAATGGCTGAGAGAAATCAGTCCAAAATACCTTAATCGCTGAATAGCGGCTTTTTTAATGGAGATTACTATGAATAACGATTATCTAGATAACCAAGATAAATATATGTATGGTGTTTGTTGTAGGGATAAAAAAGATGTATATGAAAGGACCTATCACACCACAATAGCTGATGCATTATCTGTAATGCCTTTTTTAGAAGAAGATTCACCAGCAGAAGTAGAAATTGCAGTTTGTGAACGGGGGGATTTGTTCAAGCCAAGCGAATGCAATGCTTTTGATGAAGATGCGATAACGGGTTTGCTAGCTAAATCTAAGGAGAAGGTACAGTTTGATTATTTTTCAGAAGCTGAATTGTTCGACCTTACAGATGAAGAAATCCAAGAATTAAGAAAACTGATTAATGATTTCTTAGATCAGAAAATTGATACGACCGGTTATTATAAGGTAGGAAAATTTATCGAAGTAATAACCTTAACCAGAGAACAATATACAAAATATCTATGAACCAAGCCGCTTAAAAGCGGCTTTTTAATTAAGCATTATTAATGAACACGTCCCAGCAATAGCTGGTTTTTTATTGGGAAAAGCCATGAGTGAAAAATCGCCATATGATGAATTTTTAACCCGTGAGGAGGTATCTGTATTAACTGGATACAAATCCAAAGGCAAGCAAATTAACCAGCTCAAAAAGCAAGGGATTCCCTTTCTGCTAAATGGTAGAAATGAGCCAATAGTATTGCGCCAATCTCTATTAGGTATTAAGCACAAAAATACAGGAAATTCACAAACCAAACCCAGATGGCAATCCCCTGTTTTTTCTTCAACATAATTTTATAGGTTATATATGGGACGTAAAGCAACTGTTAACCTGAATCTGCCTACAGGCATGCGCGCACGCAAGCGCAAGAAAAAAGGTGAGGTAATCATATGGTATTACTACGATACCGGAGGCAAGCCACGCAAAGAAATTCCCCTAGGCAGTGATTACATTATTGCCTGTAAAAAATGGTCGGAATTATCTTTGGAAAAGCTCGATAAAAGCCACAGAATTACTTTTGTGCAAGCTGCGCAAAGATTCCGACTGGAAGAAATGCCATCAAAAAAAGAAAATACCCAAAATGGTTATAAATCTTCACTGAAACAGCTTCTTTTGTTTTTTGGTGGCAGCAACCCAGTTGCGTTAGAAGATATTGATGTCGGACATATTAAAGATTATTTAACCTGGCGCAAAGATACTCCAGTGGCAACAAATAGGGATTTAGCATTATTTAGCGCAATATGGACAATGTGCGGCCCTGCAAACTGGAATTATATTAACAAAGAATGTCCATCTAAAGGTGTTAAAAAATACAAAGAACAGCCAAGGGATGTATATGTTGAAGATTATATATATGAGCTTCTTTACAGATATGGCACGCAAGACTTACAGGACGCAATGCGAATGGCGATGATGTTAGGGCAACGACCAAGCGATATGCTAAAAATCCATACTGGCCTTATTCTCAATGGCATACTTAGTTTTAAACAAAATAAAACAAGCAATCCTTTGCGCTTTAAAGCTACTGAGAGCTTACAAGAAATAATCACACGTCGAGCACCTCATGGAGGATATTTATTTTTAAATTCGCGTAATCGCAAAATGAATATAAGTAACTTAGAGTACCGCTATAATAAAGCAAGGGATATAGCTATTCAAAAACACCCGGAACACGCCGAAGAATTAGCACAAGCTCAGTTTAGAGATTTACGTGCCAAGTCAGCCACAGATAAATCATTAGTATCTAGTGAAGAGGCAGCGCAAAAATTATTAGGTCATTCCAACGTAAATATGACGAAACGCGTATATATCAGACGTAGTAAAGAGATAGATCCATTTGAAGAAGGTGTAGTAAAAAATAAATGATGTTATTTGAATTGCGGAACAAGTAAAATAATTGCGGAATAAACAAATTATAATTAATTTGTTATTTTAAATAAAACAATGTACTTAATCTAATTAATTATTTTTCCCGCTTTGACTACTTATCAGTAGTTCAAATGCTTACATATTACAAAGCATAATATTCACAATTATTGCTTTAAAATAAAAAACAAAATTAAATTAAAAATATTAATTTATGTCAATTTATATGCATTTAAGTTATTTATTCTGTTTAATTTATATTATATTAATTTACATATTTTGTCTTATTTTGGTTTACAAATGGGGAATTCAATATGGGGGAAGCATACTGGGCAGCCCGAGAGGGAGACATTCTTTTACATACTTCCATGCTCGCCGACATTGTCGGAGCTGCTGTGGAGCTGGCCTGTACCGCCGGTTTAATTTTTGCAGCTTCACTTATACCTGCTGCCGGAATACTTTTAGTTTTGATAAATGTTGGAGCAATGCTGGCTGCAGATTGTATTGGTTCGGCAGTCGGGGACTGGGTTAGCGGATTATTCCCGCCGGCGGAGGATGGCGTAATCACAACCGGTTCACACAATACCCGCACCAACAGCAAATTTTCAGCCCGTGCTGCCGGTATATTGCAAACAGAAAATACCCCACAGAGTAATGAAGAACCGGAGCAGTCACAAAATTTTTCAGATATACCCCAAAACATACTGACCGGTATTGGCGCAGCAGTCAAAGAAAGTGCTAAGGAATTTATCAGACCAACTATAGCAGCGCCAGAACAACCGGTTACTCCTCAAATCGAAGATACCATTACCTGTGCCAAGCATCCTTCCCCTGTTTCTTCACCTGAATATCTGGCCGAAGGTTCCAAAAAAGTTTATATCAACAGCCAGCCGGCGGTACGCAGCAATGATCGCAGTACCTGCGAAGCCAAAGTCACCGAAGATTGCGAAAAGAGTAAAAAGGTCTCTAACAATGTACGTATCGGCGGAGAGTCTGTTGTTGTCCGTGAGATCAGAAGCGGTAAACATCCGATTGCACAAACAATCGGCTTGGTAGGATTACTATTTAATCGCAAAAAACTTTGCAACTCTATTTCCTGCTTTCTGACAAACCTGGTCGGAAACACTGCCAAAGCATATATTGCCTCAAAAGTCACAGAAACAGCAGTAACTATTAGTACAAATTTGGTAAAAGCAGTGTTTTCCGGTAATCCGATTCATCTGCCAACCGGTGCCAAACTCCTGTTCGGTCCCGAAGAACACGACTTCTCCCTGCCGGCTCACCTGTCCTTCGAATGGCAGCGTTTCTACAGCAGCGTAGATACCCGCACCCACAACATGTTCGGTGCCGGCTGGAGTGTTGACTATGAAACTGAAATGGAAATCGACCCGCAGCCCGACGGTTCCTGCGCCGCCGTCTATATCAACGAACAAGGTAGATGGCTAGAAATCGAGCCCATGCAGCCGGGTGAGAATATGCGTGGTCTTAACGAAAATCTATCCATCTATCGTGGCGAGCAGGACCGCTGGGTAATTGAAGATGATGACGGCCTCTACCGCCTGTTCGAGCCCGATCCCAACAACCCCAGACGTCTGCTGCTGAGCATGCTGCAGGACCGTAACGACAACCAGTTACTTATCTACCGCGATTC
>NZ_JAAEDT010000023.1:0-143107 GCF_013346865.1 Snodgrassella sp. ESL0323
CCCTGAATCTCACGTATTGTGCAGACGCTTTGCTTACACTATCAGCACCTTTAGACAGAGAAACAGAGGCATTATCGACATAAGATACAAAGCTGCTTTGAGTTTGCGATAATTTTTTTACCTCTACTGAGGTGCTATTAAGTTTTTTTGCATAGCCCGCCACAGCCTGTACAATCTTGTCAAATTTGATCGTCAACTGTTCGGACAAATTTATGATGCGCGGCTGTTCGCTAATGAACTGCGCATCATCCAGACTGATTTTGGCGGTTAATTCAGCTATATCAGACATAGCAGACTCCAATAAAAAAAAGCAGCCCTTAGGCTGCAATAAAAAAGCCAGCGCATGGCTGGCTTGATTTAATTGATTTGAATTACTTTAAGCTGAATGAAATCTTTCACTTCTTTATGAGAATTATTATTCATAATTTATAATTTCAAATCCTTTATTGCAAGGTTGAAATCATCGCCTATTGTTTTCATATCATTCCGTAGGGATTCAGCATCCTCACTAAATCCATTCAACTGATTATTTGTACTAAATTTTTTATATGATTTAACTTGAGTTGTTGAAAATATGTCAAAGGCGGAACTTATACCGGCAATAAAAGCTTTAATCATCATTTTCATATCCATCTCCATATCAAATAATCAATTTAAAAACTTTTTTCAGCAAAACTATGTCCAATATAATAACCAAAAAGATGATTTAATTCTTTTTGCTCACTTAACCCTGTTGTGATGCCTATATCGCTTGTGCAAATAATTGCATCTCTGGGTCTAGCCAGATGATCTAGTAATGCTCGAAGATTTTCTGGTTTTTTATAGAAGTTTTTTTCTAAACTATATTTAATTCTATCTAACTCATCAGAAAAAGAAATCAATGCCTGTTTAAAAACACTAGCATCGAAATATCTAAAAAAACAACTTAAACGCTGGTATTCAATCTCTAATTTATAATCGAAAAAACCAGTGTTCGGGCAAATTAAAATAATTCCTACATTCGCAAATTCGCGAGTTTGGATGTGAGGCATAAAACGGATAACAGCAAAACGCATTGCTAGCATATTTATATCAGTCTTCATATTAACTTCTTTAAATTTCATGTCCAATACTTAAAAATAAAGCCAGTGCCTAGCTGGCTTTATTTTGTTACAGAATTAAATAATAAGCATTTTTAAATGCATCTGTTTTTATTTATACAGATGTAGTCTTTTAAACTTTTAACTTCGGCTATCTGATTATTCCTGACAACTAATAACCAGCGTCCGTTTTGATTGATACTGGGTAATACAGGCAGGTTATCGATTGGATTAACGACGCCACCTAAAAGTTCAATTGCCTCATCAAAATCTTTGGCTAAAATATCCTGATATCTATATACATTAAATCTAGTATAGAGTTTTTTATACACGGAATGAAATGTATTAGCGGTTTCGGCAACGTTATCTAGTACAGCCTGTCTAATCAAATATTGCTGCCGTTTATTCAATGTTGGATAGCGGCTGTCCGGTTTACTGTTCTGGTTACTGGTAACTATATTTTGCGTTCCAGCAAATCTTTCACGCTCACATTGAATAAAATATTTTCGCACCTGACGACCTACCTCAGTTTTTTCTACCATCGCCAGCTCTTTAGCCATGTCTAAAATTAGATGGTATTCAATTTTGTTTTGTCCGCCTCGTTTAGAATTATTCCCATTAGATGAGTTACTTAGATCGCTCGCCAAAATTGGCGAGCGAATAAAATCCACTCCATCTACAAAGCCATACTCTACAATTCTTCCCTTAATCCATGTTGAGAAGTCTCGACCAACCTGCAAAGCTTTGTGCAAATCACGCGCATTACAAAGGAGTTCAGTTTGGGTATTAAAACTGCCAGAAAAGACGGGGACTAAAAAAGAAGTGTTCATGATAGATTCCTTTTCAATTTTCTAAATTAACCCTAATGGGTGGCCAAGAGGTTAGAAAACCTGAAAAGTAAGGCTGGAATTATTCCCCTTGCGGGTCTTGTATTCTTCACCCTCTCGGCCATAAAGGAATCATATGTCAATTGGATTAGTAGACATTGATAGAATCATGGACACAAAAAATCACGATATCCGTCGTGATACGGCTTTTCAAGGTTTCTACACCTCTTAATTCAATATTGCCAAGTCTCAACCAGTTTGTCAATTAGAAGATTAAAGTAGTTGCTATCTTAAAGTTGAGAGATTTCCCTTACTACTTCTATCTACACCTCAATCATTTTGCTCCCCCATTTCGGGGAGCAAAATATAGTCTTATTGCTTGCCAAATTTGGCAAGCGAATATGATATTGATTTTAAAAATATATAATATTACTAAGTCTGCCTTTTCCTGAATTTCCCCCGATTTCGAGGAAATTAATATATAACCCTGATTTTCGACCAATCGATTATCTAATTGCGCTGATAATCTCAGGCAACCTCCACGCAATTATAATCATCAGAATAATTAACGTAGCCGTCCACATGGTTTTGCGTAATCCTTTGGGTGTGAAATTAATAGCTTTCATATACACTCCTTGAATAACAAAGCCCGCAAAGAATACGAATCTTTACGGGCATTTTTGCCATAAAATAGAATATAGAATATTTACATATAAGAAAATTTATTTATAAATTGTAATTTCCTCTTTCAATTTGCTTGCTTCTTCGTTTATTTCAAGATACTCCTTACTTGCTTCTAAATATTCGCTTTGTTCTGACTCCCAAGAAAATGAGTCTCTCTTTTCTTTAGCTTTTTTTTCCTTATTATGTAATTCTAACCACTTTTCAGCTTTTCCAAGTGCCGAATTAAGACTAGATTCTTGACATCCCCCACGCCATAGAGAACTATAATAGACTTCATCAGATTCATCGTCAGGCCTTTCATTGGGAATGATAACCGCCTCTTTTTTCTCTACCAGATAAACAAAGCGGTTTTTACCTCCATAACCCCCCGCAGTAGTTCTTGCATTAACCCCGCCACAGTAAACTACCGTCTTATCATTTTTAATTTTTCTAATATCATAAAATTTTGCTGATTCCGGATCTTTTAATAGATCTTTTACTGCGTTTTTAACCTCCAATCTCGGCATATAATATGTATAAGCTATACCTGATGCTACAGCCAAAACAATTAATATGAAAATGGCAGAATATACCCATAATTTACGGTTATTTTTTTGTTTGCCCCGAGTTTTTAAATTCCTTTTTTCAGGTTCAGGCTTAGCCTCAGGCTCTTTTGGTTTAGTTAACTCCTCTAACACCTCCGGATATTCAGCAAATAGCTGCGCATTGTATTTTTTGCGCGCCTCAGGATTTAACAGGGTATCTTTACAAAGCTTCAGATCTTCTAAAGATACTAATTGAAGCTGCGCCAACTGCCGCATTGCCTTTACTATCTCAGTCTCTGTTGCAGTTGGCGCAACTCCTAAAAGCGCATATAGATTCTTAAACCCCATTTACTTACCCTTTTGCTTTGCCGACAAAAGGTTACATTTTAATACAGTATTAGTAATCGGTGGTGTCCGTTGTGGTAATTGTTTTATTCAATTCCAGCCCGCGACAGGCATCTAATGTATCGTTGCGTGGCTCATATGAGTTATTGGTATCACGGATATAAACCGGTATGGCGACACCGCCCTGTAACTGTTTACCTAGATCAATACCTTCACCGCCTTTTGCGGTGTCCAGATCACTTTTGTTTAAAGCAAGCTTAATATCTGTATGCCGGAACATAGGACCCAGACACATGAATGTCGCTCTACCGATGCGGCCGCCTCCAACTTGCCACCATACAGGCTCGTCTGCGCTGCCCTTTCCTCCGGTAACACAGCGAAACATGATACCGGCAGGATTTACAATAATCTGATTAATAGAATAAACCTGATTAGGCTCCCATGGCGTAGCTGTATTAACCGGTGTAAGGGTTATCTGTTCATCTTCTGCCGGTGTCAGTGTTTCTTTAGGATTCGGGCTGCCAAAATACAGCAGCGTATCAATGCTGCCGGTACTGTTATAGTTATATGAAAGCGTCCAGGCGTCGTTTTCCATCTTTTTATCAGTGTATAACTTAAAAGCCATGATTCATTTACTCCGTTTTTAACCTATCGGATTTTGCGTACCTGAGCCGCCGATATCCACGCCGTTCCCATTACCGGTACCGCCGCCTCCTGTATTACCGCCGCCTCCTGTATTACCGCCGCCTCCTGTACTGCCGCCGCCGGGGAGACTGCCGCCAGTACTCGTAACAGAGGTATAGATTTTTGCGATTAGTCCGCCGCTGGGAGCATCTATTAAAATTTCGCCCTGATCCTCGCTGTCGTCGTATTCGTCCCCGTCAAAAATGGCAGCGAATCCCTCATAATCGAAACATGCGCTGTAAACGGTGGCTTTAGCAATCCCGCCCTGAAAAACCAACAATTCATGCTCATCCTCATTACAATAAACATCTGATTCAGTCATCATCCCGAACAGCCATAAATGACTGAATTCCTGTAACGGAGTGATATTAAGATTTGCTTTGCTTGTACGCATAGAATACGCACCGGCTAAGCCGTAGCCGGTTTCACTGCGGAAATTAAGCCCGATACTTGTCCATTTATCGTCTTTATTAATATAAAAACCGGTTTCGGTTTTTTTTAAGGAATCGTAATCGCCATTTTCTTTATAGTAATAAGTGACAAGCTGGTAATTCTGAACAGCAATAATCAGCATTTCGTCCTTGCCGTAAGAATCGCCTTTTTTGCCATACAGCACAGCCAGTATCATCGGGTATTCTTCAAAATGTCCCGGCTTAATGCGAATGGTCAGCGCATTACCAAACAATAGCGATTTTGAACTGCCGAAAATCTTGTCGTGATACGTCTCACCTGTATATTTATTGATCAGCAAGGCATTATCGTTGCCGTGAATCCGGTGACATAAATTCTTTAATTCAATTGCCCTTAGCGGATATTTGTTTTGTCCGGTGATTTCATCCAGGAAAACAGTTTTATCTTCGTATTGCTTGGCAGTGAATGGAAAATAGGCGGTTATCCGGACACCAGGCTTACCCAGCGGCTGCACATAATACCAGCCGTTATGTCTGAACACCTGAACTAATGTACTCATGATTGCACCCCTAATACGTCAGCGTTTAAAAATACCGGCAGTTCACCGGCCGGCAGTTCCAGCAGCATATTTTCCCCGTCCTGCATATTGCTGAAATAAACAGAATAATTCTTCGGCTTGTTAGAAAAATGCATTAAATTAATCTGCTGCGATTTACCCTCGCGGTAATCAATTTCAATGATGATTGCGGAATTTTCCGGATAGCGTTCGATTGTGCGGGTGGGTGCCGTATCACGGAAACTGCCGGCAGTAGCCGCACACAAAACCCGCGTACCGGCCGGCCACGCTGCCGGCTGCGTACCCTCTCTGCCGCCGCCGAGAATAAACAGGTCGCCGCGGTAGCCTTTGTAAACGTCGATAAGCTCAAACACTGTTGCGTCTTCGTTTTGCAGGGTCAGACGAATAAAAAAACTGCCGTCACTTATGGTCAGGGTATCAGTGAGCAATTGCATCGCCTGATCATCTAAAATCAAATAGGCTTTGTTTTTGTTTTCGTTCAGTCCTTCAACCAGTGTGGCACTAAAATTGTTTATATAGCATCGCATGTTACACTTTCTTATTTTTCGATAAGTATGTAGTCATCGTAACCAATCAGCCACGATTTACCCGCCGTTGCACTGGTTAATAAAAAACCGGCATTGCTTAAAGTCAGGCTGTACTGATTATCTTTGTTGTCCTGTAAATTCAGTCCGCTTAAATTATTAAGGTTATTCGGAAGTAATTCAGGATTAAGCGGGTGCAGAGGCATAAATTTGCCTGTTATCGGACTGAAGCGCATTTCAATGATCGCATCATCCGGCCAGATATCGACACTCCACAGATATTTATTGCCCTTAGGCTCAATCGTTCCCTGTAAGACGTAATCCGCCTCGGCGGTCGGGGTTTTGCCATCCTCTTTATAGCGCGGGCGGTAATACAGGGATACAGCCACATCCGCAAACTGTGTGCCTTTTTTCGCATCGTCATAACTGTTGATATACCATTCATTTAATGGCTGTAGTGTGCCGGTTTCCTGTAATTTCAGATTGCGTCTGGCAAGCAAATAAACTGCGCCATAGGTTAAATCATCGGCAAACCGCCAGCGGCTGTCGTAATCTTTGCTGTCCGGCGGATTTATACCCCAGTACCAGCTGCCGCCTGAATAATCAAATTTATCTCCGGTGGTATAAAACAGATTATCAGCATTGCTGACCCATTTACAAAATCCGTCCTGTTTCTTGGATAAATCGAGATTCAGATAACTGCTGAAATCATTAAGCATGTCAACTATTTGCGGCGGCCATACATAGGCTGTTTCCATAATGCAGGTATTGGTTTTGTGTTTGGACAGTCTCTGGGTAACATATTTACCGGTATACCCGTCTATATTGTTATTGAAATAACTGGCGATTTCGGTAACTGCCTTTTTATATTTATCCTTATTCTCCTCAATAAGCTGCTGATTAAGCGGTACGGTTGAGAAAAAAACCGGCGCATTTACTGCTGTCCGGTTTAAGATCTTAAGCTGTTTAATATTGCTGTCTAAAAAGCTCATAGTCGAATTGTCCGGCATGGTAAAAATGCCGTACACATCCAGATAGGTACTCCATTTGTTCCCCTGCAAAACCGGACTGTCTAAATCGCCTATCATGGTTTTCTGTCTGGTCGTCAGCTTCTCTTTGATCTGCAATTTGTACCAGATATATTCTGAGGACGTAGTTACGTTCTCACAGATAAAAGCAGACGGATCAAGAAATATCCGCACCTGACGACCCGTGTTGACATCAAAAAGCCCGTCAATAATACGGGCTGATTTAGCAGTAGGGGTGCCTTGATTATCAAACCGGAGCATGGCTGATGGCGGCGCGCAGATATCCGGTGCTTTTTCTGATGCCGGCATTTTTGCGACGCTTGAGCCACCAAGAACGCGCGGGCGGTTTGCTGGCTTTTCATTGCGGTTGTTTAATCCTAAAAGCTTTTTTAAATTCTCCTGCAATTGCCTGTTACTCATATCAATAACACCTCATAAACACGTCAATATTACCGTCCGGTACATCGACTTCAATACTTGTCTCCCCGGCATCGACTTCCGCTGTATCAGTACTTGCCTCTTCTATATCCGGCGTTTGAATACGAAAAGCATAACCGCGCTTGACCTTTTTATCGTGGTAGTAATAGCCCGTTTCTATACGTACATATCCCTGACATTCATACAGCTTGAACGGTGTTGAGCCGATAATTATTTCGCTGTGATTCGGGTCTTGCGGTTTTTCTTCTTCTCTATCTTCTGGGTTTATGTCCTCGTCCGGATCATTTTCGATAATTTGCTGACCATAGGGCACTACATAATCGTTTAATTTGATATAGGGCTTATAACTGGCTAAAGGCAACTTAGGGCGTGATGGCGGATTAGGAAATGCGGTTAGTTTCGAAGAGTTACTAAGCGGATTAACATAACAGGCTCCGGTTAACTCGGTTTCCCCCAGCAAAGAAAGGAAATTAAATTTATGCGTATAGCTTTTAACCTTTACATTGCCGGTAAATTTATCCGTATCGACAAAAATTGTATTATCTAAAGTAATCGCGGGCGCAAATTTGGCAATTAAACTCAGCTCATTATGCCGATGTGATTCCAGAATTTTTGTATATGCTGCCTGGTAAATAACCTGCATAGCACGGGCGAATTCATTCGGGATAACCTCATCGACATTAATGGTGTAATCGCCATTGGGTTGCCTTTCGCCTTTTGGCAGGAAATATTTTTTTTCATTTCCCCAGTTTCTGGCGAGTTTGCTTTTATCCGCATCATGCTTGATGGTGTAGCTTAATTTTTCGCTTTTAACTCCATGCAAACGGATTGATGCGGTATTTTTAATTACAATCGGGTACTTCTCATCCACTGCCTGTTTCCAGCGTCGCATGGCTCTCCAGTTTGCCCACATTGCATATAAATCACCTTTTGCTTTAGTTTTCGCGACCTGCACCACATTGACAATCGGGTTGCCGTTCGCATCTTTGCTGCCTGTGGGCTGATAATCATATTCATAATCTGCGGCACTAAAATAAATCGTGCCATACCAGCCGCTGGGCGGTGTTCCTTTTGTCTGGAAATTACCGACCAGCCACCCGCCACTGCTGGCGGCGCTGTAAATATCATCAAATTTAGGCGGCGGTCCCTCATGACGAACATTAACAACGTAATCTATGTCAGACTGAAAGCCACAATAATTGTAGCTATAATAATTTTCCCGGTGAAACAAGCGGTCGAACTGGTGATGTACTTCAATTTCAACCTGATTTATTAACGATGTAGCTCCGCCAAGTTTGAAGTTAAACTGCCGGTAATAACAGTCGCAATTTGATAACACCCAGTCCGGCTTGGTTTTTGGCTTCCATGGTGTTAATACAGCCTGCCCACGCGGATCAAAATCAAAAGAAGCAGGAATGGTGCTTAATCTGTCCGTAAGTTCGGCATTCAGTGAATCGTATTGATCTAACTCCCCAAAAACGCTTTCACACCAGTACCCTATTTTGCGTACAGTATCCGCCCCGAGTTTTTCGACTGCATTACTCCGGTCATTGCTGGCGGTTATTGTCCGCATCCGTTTCATAAAATCGATATCTGGAATATCAACAATGCCCGTAAATAGCGGGTAAGTGTATTTTTCGTTCTGGGCGTAAATGGTAATCAGCTGATTGTAGTAGAGATACATATCGACCTGACCGCAATCTTCCTTCAGGTACAGCGTCGCTTTTGCGGATTCGCCCTCTGAATAACTGATCTCACAACTGCGCAGCATTCTGCACGGGTCAAGCTCATCACCGTTAATATATACTTTAACCGCGTAATTTAAGCCTTCCATCCCTATAGACTGGGAGCCGTGCATCGGTGCAAAATCAGCATTTCCGATTACCGTCTGCGCTAAATCCAGCAGAATAGAATCAACCACGCTGTTGACTGTCTGCGCCAGATCCAGCCTTGTTTCCAATTCCTGAACACTGATAACAGTCTGAGCCAAATCCAGCAACATGCCGGATTCTTGCCGTGATTCTACTGTCTGCGCTAAAGCAAGCAATTCTACAGGCTCGTTTTTGCTCATGTGCTCAGTAGCCAGCACTGTACTGTTTAGTCCGGAATTATTTAACATGGCTATATGGGTCTTTTAGTCAGAATAACTTTATTAGTACCTATACTGATGCAAGGATCAGTGGTGTCACTGCGTAAATCATTAAATCTGTTTGTAACGCGTATATATATGGCTATAGGTGCGCCGCCACGCATGCTTTGCCCCAGACTAATGCTGCCGCCCGCATCCGCAATATCAAGCCCTGATCTGCTTAAAGCCATTTTTACATCGCTACAGACAAATTTAGCCCCGTAACTGATAAACTGAGCAGTTCCGGAACTGATAACCGCTGCCGGCTTGGTTTGCCATTCAGGCTCAGTATCCCCGCTGGTACCCGGAATGGTGCATTTATACATCTGCCCATTGGCAATAACAGGCTCGATAATATCGCCCACTTTGTAATACCTGGCTGATTCCCATTTTTCCAGCTTATTGATCGGCATCAGGGTAATCGGCTCGCTGGTAGCTGATGTCAGTATTTCATCAGCATCATTGCTGCCATAATACATAACAATATCAACTGAGCCAGTACCGTTATAAACAATAGGATAAGGACTGGTCACCTCGGTCGTCATTTCCGGATTTGCCCAAAATGTAAACATATTCACCATTTCCCGATTGGACAGTGTTGTGAAGAAAAACCGGCTTTTAACAGAATCACACAGCCGCATATACGGCAATTGTCTAATTTTGTAGCCGGTGTCCCAAGCGGAACGACTGAATGGAAGCGTCTTAACTCAATGCAGTTACCGCAAATTTCTAAATGCTGCCGATAATTTTCGGCATATTCATTCCATTTATCTTTAGCCCTGACAAAGGCACTTGCTGCCGGCTTTTTACCGCAACAACTCATATTATTTACCTTATAAATTAATTCATCCTTGCTTTAGCTAAGGCAGCGCGTTCTTTTGCCGGCAGATTTAAAATCTGTTCCCGCTCATATTCTATGCACCACTCTTCGTTTTGCGTTAGGTTGAAAGCAATCTGGTCTAAGATTTCACTTTCCGGCCAGCTCATTATTTCAAATAATGGTTTATGCAGCTCGCGCGACAATACTAATAGCATTCGGCGCACGGGCTGCTTCATTATTTTTTTGCCTGTTCTTCGACTTGTCCGTCGGATAGCATCGGAATATTGTTAATCGCACCGGCTATCGATAAAATCGTATTGGACGGCAGTTTCAGAACATCATCAACGCTGTTGAAAACTGGATTGTTATCATCATCCACAACTAAAGCATGGATAGCAAAAGCAGCCGCAAACATGTTGGTAGCGGTGCCATTTTGCCCTGAGTCAGCTTGCTCAAAATAATTAATCAAGTCTTTACCGTTCATTTCCTTTTTTACTTTGATGGTGCCTAGTCCATCAATTTCCACTTCTTTATATTCAGTGTTGTAAAGTTTAGTCCAATCAATTTTCTTTACTGGTTTCATTTATTTAGCTCCGGAAAAAAAGCCGCTTTTAAGCGGCTTGGGTTTATTTGGATTTTGAGGATTTACTAAGATTTTCAGATGTTTCAGGGGTTGCTGGCGTTTCCGGTGTATAGTTTTCTGTTGTCCATACAGCATCGGCAATTGTTGCTACATCAATTGAACCCTCAAGAATCTGACCTAGTTTACTTGCCCAGTTTGGATTTACTTTCTTCTGACAAAAATAGGTACAAACATCCGCATCGATATGCTCAGCATCAGCGTCGCAGTAAAATACTTTGATCTTAAACTTACTGTTAACTAATGCTTTCATGTATGCGGCTAAAGCCGGTTGTCGCGGATCAAAACGCTTAAGATTAATCGTAAGTGTTCCATTCTCTTTAGCACCGGCAATAGATGATTTATTACCGGTTGCAGCCTGACAGCAATCGGTAGTGTCATATTCATCTGTTTTACCATCTTTAAAATCTATCCCGTCATGACCACAAAGCTGTACCCCTTTTTCTTCATAGTCATTTTTCTGCGAATTAAAAAAATAAAACATTATCGGTAGTCCGCCTGTCGGGATTTCCCTTGCTAATGTCGCCATATTTACTCCGTAAATGCTCGATAGCTGACACTTACATTGATCACGTAATGAGTTGCCGTCAGTATTCCCTGCGAGCAGCTCACTGTAGATGTATGTAATCCGTCAAATCGTTTATTAAAGAAAAAACTATGCAGTTCATCTGCATAGTTTTCAGCCATTGCTCTACCTGTTCCCGCCGGCGTATAAATGTTGATACTAAAAATGCCACTGTAAATTTCAGTGGCATCGAATGTGTCGATAACGGTCGGTTTAGGCAGGTTTTTAGCCATAAAAAAAGCCCCTGACGGTGGTGTCGCAGGGGATTGGTTGTCGTAGTAGACAGGTGGTGCGTTGGGTAAGGCGGCAAGCCGTTGCTCCAGCGCGTTACTGATATGGTTGAATAGCATTATTATTCGTCTTTCTTTGCCTCAGCAATTCGTTGTACCGTCTGTTGCCATCCGGCAACTGTAAGACGGAAAAAGCCCTGCGGTGCCTGAGTAGAGTAACCGTTAACCGTTTTGCCTGTCGGAACTTTGGGCGGGTTAGGATATAGCCCGTACTCCAGCACGCGGATATAGGGCAAATTGCTGAACAAATAATAATAGGCAGGACGGGATTTACCGCTTTTCAGGCGCGACAGCAATTGTCTGGCTTCCGCTAAATTGCCCTGGCTGGTGTCTTTGGTTGTTTTGCCGCTGCACTGATCCGCTTCAACAAACCAGTTAGATTTAGCCTGCCCTGTATCCTCAGGTGTGGCATCAACTATTTGCTGCTGCAAATCCAGTACAGCTTCTGAAACGATATTATCAGCCTTATTGCGCGCCTTATTCAGCATTGCTTCTATTTGAGAAGCAAAGGTATTCATTGCCGCACTTGCAATTTATAAATCACATCAATATTGGCAGGGCTTACACGTTCAATACTGATTAAACGCATTTCCATATCGTTAACCAGTACGCTATCGCCGATAACGGGTGTGGTTGCTATGTTTTCCAACAATACCACCATATCACCAGTTAAAATGCGCGTACCGTCAATTTCATTGTTGCTGTAATGAAAAGCGCAGCCATAGCCGGTATAAGTCTCTATTGTCTGCTGATTACTGCCTGTTGCAGGGTTATACTGCTCATCAGTCTTTCGCGTGATAGTAATAAGCTGTCCGAACTCTTTTAACAGATCAGTAGCAATAATCCCAAGTTCTTTATAATCAAAAGCCATATTACCCCCGATATACCGGTATCTGGTTAAAGCTGCTTTTAATATACGGTGCAAGTAATGCATCTACATACTCAAAGCGCAGGCCATTACTGTCACTATACGTAACTGAGATATCAGCCACTGTTACTGCCCGCCGTTTTTGTTCACCGTTATCAAACAGCCCGTTTTTTAACGCCAGCTCACAAACGGCTTTATATACCGGCTCAATAACAGCCTCGTCTCCTGCCCGCATCTTCCGATTCAGGTCATTACGCAACTGATAACAGGCATCTACGTAATCCGAAGCAGCAACAAGCCGCAATTCCTTTTGGCTTGTCTCCAGTGCCGCCCATTCCGCCTGCGACGGGCGAATAGAATGATAAGCGTCCGCCCGCTCTATGCTGACATAGCTATCACTCGGTACCCTGATCATTCTGCTCACCATCGCCCGCATTTTGCGATTGCGTATGCTGCTGATACAAAGCTAACAGTTCGGCTTTCTTGGCTGCCGGCGGTATTTCCACACCCAGTTTCAGTAAGGCTTCGTTCAGCTCTTTAACCGTATTGGGCGTACTGTTTCCCTCTGCATCCTTGCTGGTATCACTTACAGCTTCCTCCTGCCTTACAAATTGTTTGTATGGCTCCGGTACTTCTCCGGCTGCTTCGTCGCATAGCTCAATTGCATCAGAAGAATGGTACGCTTTGGGATCACGGATTAAATAACCCTGCTGCTTCAGTCTTGTTACATTTTCCGCTGATAAATCTGTAGTGAAATATAATTTTATAGACACGTTCAATGCTCCTCTATCAATATTCAGGCTCTGCTTGAAGAATAACGCCGGCAGTATCTTTAATACTGCTTGCAGTTTTCAACCAGTTAATTCCAGTACCTATTGCTGTATCGGTAGGTGAGGCACCGCCATTTTTTATATCCCATGCATAACCTTTTAGAGTTAAGTTATATGACCATTCAGCCTGATAGTTATATCCAATATTTTCTTTACCTAACTCAGGGATAATTTCAGAATTAAAATCAGCATTCTGGCTAATCTTGATGGCATTTTCCACTAACCCTACTGCAAAATATTTTTGTGCAGTTTTACCCTGCATTTCGATTAAGCTAGGGCAATCAGTAATAATAAATGTACGACCATACGGGTCTTTTAGAATATTAACTGTTTCATAAGAAAATAAATGATAGTTATTTTGCAAGGCATAATTGATTAACTGATTAGAAAAACCAGAATGCACTACCCATGCCTTAATGGCAGAGGCACGGTCACCAAAAGCTGCTGCCGCATTTACTAATCCCTGTATATCTGGCGAACTCTCGCAAAAAACATCCTCCTGCACTTTAAGCGCAGCTGAAAGCCCAAGCAGACCGGTATTAAGCATATCTCCGAGTACACCTTTACTGAGCTGTTCTGCGATTATGGTTGATGCCAGCTCCGGGCTTTGCTGCGTCCACAGATATTCTTGTTTTGTCCATTCCAGAGTTGGTGTGCCTACACCCACTTTAACGCCAACATTTTGAATCTGTGATAGTCTTTTTCGTTCGATGTTATCGCTGCTATAGGCGTTACGCCGGCGGGTAATTCCATTAATTGAGGCAAAACTGGCTTTAATATCAAAATTACCCTTAGTTGGCTGTACTTCTATTTTAATTGTTCCTTTTGATGCTTCATTAAATTTATCTACGTCCTGCGCCAGATATTCTGTTAAAGCTAAAGACGTATACGTATCAAAAACTTTTACATCCATAATAAAATCCTTTATCAATTAAGTTTAGACTGCATGTAGGCAATTTTTTGCTCGTCTGTCTTACAATCTGCCAGTGAGGCAGGTAGCCCGCTTATATTTGTCTGTGCAGAAGAAGTACCTGCACCGGTTGCCTGATTGCTGCGCAAAATACTGTCTTTGTTTTTGTAATTGCCCACCAGAATTTCCAGAGCCTCATCAAAAGCGGCGGGTTCGCCCGGGTTGATCTGGCTGTAAATCTCATTGCCGCTGTTATCTTTAGCAATAATCCTGCCGTCACCTGCCACGGTAAAATTTCTGCCGAAAGCTGCCTGAGCAATATCAGCAGGGATAGCGAGACTGTCTTTAATGAAATTTGAACGGGCAAAGCTGCCGCCTATCTTTTCATCGTAGAGTTGCTGCTTTATTGTTTCTATTGCCTTATTTGCTTCCTCAAGCTTGGCATTCGCCGCCTTGTTTATTTCTGCCTTAACTCGCTCCACCTCACCAGCATCAATCAGTTTTTTGCTATCAAGGTTATTACACGTTTCGATAGCTTTTCGCGCAGCTTCCGGGTCTTCAATGCCATCAAACTGCCTGAGCTTTTTTTCGGCTGCCTCTTTGGCTTCTCTGTGGGTTTTGGCTTCGTTGCAAAGCTCTTTGATTTTGTTGTTAGCTTGATTTATATCGTAGGGTATTTCCTTTCCGTCTTCGTTTACGCATACCGGCTTTCCGTCTTGCACAACGACATGACCGGCGTCATCAAGTTTTAATTGCAGAGGCATTTCATCTCCTGTTCACATAAAAAAAGACCGCCGAAGCGGTCGTTAAATAAAAAAATGATTAGTGATACTTTTCTTTTAATTCTGTAAGGGTCATCGGTTGCAAACCACCATTTTTAACAATGTCTGCGATGGTTACCTCGCCGGATTTCAGCATTTTGCCGATTCCCTTGCCGAATTGTTCCTGCAACTGAGCCAGAGAGCGGGAATTAATCCATTTTTCGTTTGTCATTCCGTCGGATTCTGCCTGCAAATCGGTTAACGGCAGCACAATGCTGCGACACCGGCAATGCAAAGGCGGAAGCTGAAAAATCTGATCATGCCCGATAGGCTGTTTATCTTTGTCCCATATTAAATGGTTACGACTAAAACAAATTGCTGATGTCCTTTCGTCAATTATTGAATAATGCTGCCATCCTTTCACCTTGCTATTAATACGACCAAAGACATAAATAATCTGATTCCTGATTGCTCCGGTCGCTGTAGGTACGGTCGCCTTAATCCAGTTATTGGTCTTTTTGAAAATACCAGCCAGCTCAGGTATCACCCCATCGACTGCACCTGTTCTGATCTGGCGTTTAACTGCATTGAATAATTGCGCTTCCTGTACGGCAAATGTTTCTTTTAAGGTTAGCCCGCCTAATAAAATACCAGCCGTAAGGCTGGTTATCTGCGCATCTGAGAGATGTTTAATTCCGCTGTTGCCATCCGTAGCCGATATAAACAAACGTGGCAGATAGCGTGCTTCATTGTCGCCTATGTCGTTTATCGTCTGCTGTATTTGTTCTTCACAACTGCTGTAAAAATCATCAATAGCCAGTTCGATTTGTTTCAGCAACTGCTTTAACTGCGTTTTATTCAGTGCAGTTAAATCGACACCAGCAATCAGGGCTTCAATATTTTTCTCTAACTGCCCAATCTGCCTCTGTAAATCATTTTCTAACCCTATTTCCACGCGGATAGTATCAAGCTGGCGTTTTATCAGATCATTTGCTATCTGTTGGTCGGTTGTCATCGCTAAAATCCATTAGAGGCACGTTTATAGCGTCCTGTTCAGCTTCTAGACGCTTCTTTTCCTCTTCCCATTCCGCCTGATTGGAAATAACCCCGCGCCGCTTAGCCTCTTCAAAAACGGTCTGCTTGCTCACGATATCATTGGTGTTTAATGTGATAACCACATTCATGCCCTCAACGGTATCATCTGCTTCTAAATTACCGCTAATTTCAACGTGGCTCTGTTCGTTACTGCTTAGCCACCCAGACATCATATCTAATGCGCTGTCTATCGCGCTTTCAAATAAATTTGCATAATGGCGCAGCAGGCTGATTTCTTTGCTTTGTTCCTCTTTTGCTTGCGAATCAGTCATAGCCAGTTTGGTACGGGTCAGCAGTTTAGCACCGGCAACTCTCATATCAGATTCAATCCGGTCTAACCCTGTCCAGCCTGCTTCAGCAGCGCGCCCGCTATGCTCAATATAGCCTATCTGTTCATCTGTGCCTAATTGCAGCATGGTACCAACGCCTGAGGTGAGTTCGGATACCTCACGGTCACCTGAATAATACATGAGCGGTACGCTGATAAAGTGCAACAGATAATCCTGATCACTGCGCGCCTGCCAATGGCGTATATTTAACTCAGCCAGGTTTTCTAAAACCGGTTTACCGGCAAAAAAATCTATACGCTCTGGTGTGAAAGCAACCACCGGTACATAATCCAGCGGCTTGCCGCCTATTCTCAGCTCTTTTTCAGAATGCAGTGTCCAGCCGTTTTCCCCGTTCCGGTACACGGTAACTTTGCCCGGTGTCATAACGGTAATTTGCTCAGTTATTTTCTCGCCGAAAGCACCATCAGGTTCTAATACAGCCGACCGGTAACGGAACTGTGTACATACCTCTATGTTCTGTCTGATTTCACTACGCCAGCCTAATACGCTATTAAAGGGTACATGCGTGACATATGGCCGCAATCCTAGCCGCTTAATGTCAGCGATGGTGTTATTGCCATCCGCGGGGGGATAGTCGATAACTACATAGCTGGCACCATGTGCCATTGCGTCATAAAACCATTTTGAGCAAAACACATCAATATTGTTATTTTTCAGATCAAAGTTTGTTAAATACTCTTTCAGGCTATCGGCTACTTTTTCGATAATCAGCGGCTTGGCAAATGTTCTGCCTACCATCTGCGCTACTGTTTGTTCGTAAGCCGGATATAACACAGACATTTTTAAACGCCGCTTATATTTTTCGGCACTTTCGGCTTCTTCTTTAGGCAAAAACCTTGCACCGGCATGACGCATCGCCTGGGTGCCGCCTAATAAAGCGTTAATCTTTTCATTAATGCCGTGCATATGCCGGACTATTCCGGACTTAAAATCTGGGCTGTTACTCATATAACTATATCCTGAGATCATGCCGGCCATGTGCCGGTTTCTGTATTGGGTATAAATACGCAATCGGGTACGTGCCGGCATCTATCACGTGATCGATACCGCTGGATTTATCAGGCGCACCGTTTTTGTCATATGCCTGCTGCTCTAACGCCTCTGTAAAACGCGGGCATTTTTGCGGATTAACAAACATGCGCCTTTCTTTGTTTGCATTCAGCAGCATGGCATTAGTCGCATTAATCCGGTCTTTAACGGCTGGGTTAGATTTCCCGACCTTGACAGAGAACCCGGCTTTTTTGATTATCGATAAATCAGACTTTGAATAATCTTTGCTGCTGGTGTTCTGTCCGCTGGCGTCCGGGTAAATATCAATCTTATGGTCGGGATACTTCGCTTTAATCAAATTGCACATTTCCGGCGTGTCCCGCACGTTGACCAGTTCATCAACTGCATACGGAATCCCATTGCGCAAAACGTAAACAACCGAAGCCATTTTCAGTACGTTAAAGTCCATGCCTATATGCAGCCGCTCACCCTCTTTTATCGTGGCTGTAGTACTGTTTGCCTCTCTGTCAAAGCAGTTATAAACCGCACCTGATGTTAAATTGACGAATTGCCCGTTTAAATACGCTTTGATTAGTTCAGGGGGATAACTGGCATATAGCGAGGAAATATAATCATCAGGCAGATTGGCAACGTTATCAAAAGTGCTTGCCTGTATTAATCCGTAGAACTGCGCCAGCTCCGGCTTTTCTCTGATATCTTTAACAAACCGCTCATAAACAAAGCGGAAACCCTCTGGTGTTGTGGTTACATCTATGCCATTTGTTAAGCCGGGGATCTTATAACGCAGACGGGCGATTGTTTTATTCCAGATCTGGAGGGCTTTTTCTTTTTTAAGCGTATCCAGCTCATCAACTAAAGCATGGCCAATTTTAAAGCCGACAATGGTATCGGGCTTATCCATTGAGCGGCATATTGTTGTGCCGCGATAGATGTTGGTCCCCGCTTCATAAAAATCGACCTCTTTATTAGCGTACTTAATATCAGCCCTGAGCCCCCATTGAAACGCCACCTCTTCTATAGTAGGAAAAAAAATATCTCTTATCTGCGGGTATGTCGGAGCAAAATAACCCTGGTTAACTTTAGGGAACTGCCAGAAACGCGCGCACATTGCAGATCCGCCAACCCATGTTTTTCCTCCGCCAAAACCTGAAACAAATGCCCTGAATTTTTTATTTAGGTTATAGAATCTGGATTGAGGAGTATTAAGTATCGGTGTGATCGTTGTCATTATTTGCTCTTGCGTCCACGGTCTGCACGATAATTTGCACCGGTACCGCCTCCTGTGCTGGATTTTCGACTGTGGGCTTATCTCGCCATAGTTCAGGCTGTCTGTTCTTTAACCAGAATATCTGGGCGGTAGTATCAGGCGGGATGTGTTTCTTAGTTACGCGCTTAACCTTTTTCTTACCATCATCGCGCACCTCCACTTCCGTTACTTCCATGCCCGTAGCTCTGTTATATAGCGAATCAACGACCTGGGCATCTGCTACAACTTTCCCCTTTTTTATGGACATGCAAAATTCAGGGTATTTCTGCTTCCATCTTGTTATCGTGCTTTCGTTTACATCAAAAAAATCGGCTAGCTGCTTATCAGTAAAACCCAACAGACACAGTTTGCGTGCCTGTTCGGCATACTCTTGCCTGTAGCCTGTTGGTCTTGCCATGTTATGCCTTCTCTATTTACTCATACGCGTTAATTTGTTTTACATCCTGATACACTACCACTAAATTTTTACTACCTGTCATAAACTACTACTTAACCCTGAAAATACAACACCAACAAAAAACGGACTGAATATTATTCAGCCCGTCATACAACCTGTTCTCTCTTTATTATTGTAGTATCATAATATTCTATAATTTTCGTATTATGTATTAAAGAATGGATAGTTTTTACCGTGGACGGCCTCTCAATTATCTTAATTAACAAATTTTCTAATTCTGTTTTATTGTCTATTTTTTCCACTAATTGCGCATTATTGTCCGTCATATATGAAGCCATAACCGGATAACCGCCGTTTGTTGTAGTAAAAGTTATCAGCGTAACTATAGCGTCATTTATTGTATTTTTTACCTTAATGCAAAAATGCTCCCGATATTCAGGCATTAAACCATGATGCGCCGGCACTACAATAGATATATTCAAGTGGTAATCATCTAGAATACTTTGTATATCGATAATAAATTTCTCAATTATTGATATTATTTCTTTGTATTCTTCTTTTTTTAAAGCTTCAAAAAAGGCTTTTCTGTAATCTACAAGATTATTATTCATTACATACTCCAATAACAAGCCTACACGCTTAATTGTTACGTTTCCATGCCCGTAACTCAGAGGCTACCTGCTTATTTGTTATCATCTCATTTAGTACACGCTCTAAATCTGATTTATTAAAGATAAGTCGCGGGAGTTTCCCCTCGCATTGTGCTAACAATGGATAACCAGTTTCATAAGATTTTAAGTCAATTAACTTTATACGTTCGCACAATAGATTATCTAGTGGTATGGTAATGCTTATCGAAATATCTTCCAGAATATAGGGATACCCTACAGTTCTGATTAGGACTCCGGTTTCCTTAATTTTCTCAGCACAAAAATAATAAAGAACGTCACTAATCTCTTTAACTTCAGCATATTTTCTATTAATTAATTCTTGAATTCTTTTCCACTCAAAACTATCGCCCTCGATAGTTCCGGCTTCTTTAAAAATATTTGCGATATGATTCAAAGCAAATTCCCACAGAAATTTAAATTGCTTTGTCTTATCTGAATTATCAGATAGTCCAGTACTAGAGTCTTTCAGGGCTGTATTAAGTTCTGTCATATCTATCTCCAATAAAAAAGCCCTCGCGCGCGCGTTAGGCTTGTCTCTTTTTGCCGGTTAATATACATACACCAGCAGGTTAAAACTTATAAATCATATTATCTCTGTAAAAACCAACATTGTTTAACGGTGCTGAAATTGATGTATATTTATAGTTTAAAAATCGTTCGTCATTACGTTTAATCTGATAATCAAAATAATCCAATATTTCACTGCGATAGTTTGAGAACATAATAAATGGCGGGCGTATTAATTCCATTAGTTTTATAAAGCTAACCAATCCAAAATCCTTAGTCTTACGGTAGCTTATTTGTTCAGAAAACAAATACGGCGGATCTAGTATCAATAATGTTTTTTCATTGTTGACATATTCGGGTAACAATTCATCAAATGACTTTGATACTACTTCAACACCCGTTAAATAATCCTTTGCATCCGGATAATCACTTTTACGTAGCCTGTTATATAAAACAGGTTGTGTGTAAATTTGATTCAAACTTTCTGCTTGATTTCCGGAAAACAATAGCCAAGCCCAAACACAATCAATATCAATAAATCCATCAAAATTTTTGATTGTTTCAATAACTAAAAAATGCGTTTTTGGATCTATTTTGTTTTTTATAGGGATTCCTTTTAAAACCTCTGCAAGTTGTTGCCTTAATCTGTTTGTATCATCAATATGTTTCAACCGCTGCGCATAATTATCAAAGTCGTTATAAATCACTTTTGCGTGTGGTTTTAACCGCTTTGCTTGGTGTGATAAAAGGCCTGAGCCACCAAACACATCGACTATTGTCCACTCATCACCTAATCCTTGAATATTGTCATTTAATACCTCACAAAATGACTTAATAAAATATCTTTTCTGCCCAATAAAAGGCAATGGTGCCTGTTTGAATATCTTTGCTACTGAACTGCTAACCATAATTACCGCTTATCCCAATTAAAAGGCAACAAAAAAGCGGATTAGCTATTAGCCAACCCGCTATAAATAAATATCATATGTAATATAAGTAATTTTATACTTAACCCAATAAAAAACCAGCCTTTTTGGCTGGTTAATATGGTATTAAATCTCGCGAATAAAATTTATATTTCTTTATCTTATGTCTTATCCGAATAATAGCAAAATGATAAATTATTTCCCCGCTTTTTTCAAGCAAAATCAGGCTTAAATTAATATATTTACATTTATTTACTTAAAAGCTCTTCCATGTCGATTTCAAGCTTTGTTATACAGTCGTTGTATAACCTATTAACCTGTTTTCTAACTTTAGCCATCTTTCTAAATAATCTGCCTTTACTCCAATTAAACCTATCTTGAATATCTATTTGTCGCATCTTTCTTTGTTTAAGCATGCTTTTAGTCAAGAAAAGGTGTTCTAGTAATGCGTCGCACTCAAGCAGGGTTAATCCACTTGTATTACTAGTTATAAAATTAGTTAAATCTATAATGCCAGATAAATCATTCCCATAATGAGCATTTAATAGGCTCCATTCGACATTATTTAGGATTAATTTTGCCCGACTTAAAATTATAACGCTATTAGCATGATTATCATGCTGGCTTAAACCCAATTCACTTCTATCTACTACGCCTCTGGATTTAATCCATTCCTCAATGCGCGCTGAATTACTTTTACCCATGATTAGTGTATTTTTTATGAAAAACACTTCACACAGCATGTGATCTATTGATGTATACATGTTTTCTCCATGGCCGGCTTAACTTGCATCTGCATCTTTCTCTACGAAAAACGTTACTGGCTTTTTTAATTCTTTTATTCCGCATATAGGATTAACCCATACAGGCTGCTTTGAATACTGAGCCTTTAATGCATACAGAGGTACGATCAGGCTGTTAAATATTACGATAGCAATATCCAGCAGCCATGAAAGGTAATATCTATGGTGTATTTCCGGATTTTCAAAATTTGGATTGATGTATATAGGGCAAAACAAAAACCAGCCAGTGTGCGTAAAGTCAACTCTTTCAAATTCCATTTTTCTACCTCAGTTTATTTGTATCAGATTATTTGCATTCAATAGCAGTTGCGTCCTCAGTACGCCTTCTGCGTGGTACAGGTTCGCGGTTTCTACATCCAGTATCGTTGTTCTTCTATCCGCCTCATCATGGCAGGCACTGCATGCATACGCGCCTAATAGATCACTAGGTTTAATTCCGGTACCGCAACTACCTGCTAGCCTGTAATGAGCGAAAACCACTGTTTCAGGATTACCGTTACAAATACCGGGCATGCGTACCTGACATTGCTGCCCTCGTGCTGATCGGGTTATTTTGCTCATGATTAATTCCCTAAAGATAAAAGCTGATCAATAGCCTGCTGTGCCTCATCTTTACTGGAGAAGCGGTTGCATAGAATCATGTTCCAGCAAACAGTGAAACAGGCTTTATAAAAGGCGTTAAACTCGTCCTGGTCCATACTGGCAAAACTGATTGATTTAGGTTCTTTCACCACACCAGCCGGTGTTACGCAAATATTAAAATGTCCGGCTTCAATAGTTAGCCAGCGACGAAATGAATCAATGTCTTTGTCTATAACGGGTAGTTTTTCGGCGCGCTTTTTAGCCAGTAAGTTAAGTGCTTCATCTGCGGCTTTAACAATAATGCCTTTATTACCGGCGAACTTATCCAGCCTCTTTGCTACCCACAGCACTACATCCCGTTCTTTAGGGCTGATAATTCCGCCTGCCGGATGCCAGTAATCAAAAGCCAAAGGCAGTAAGCCGCCAAAGAATAAACGGTGATGAGGCAGACTGCGGGCGTTTTGTTTTGTTACTTGTATCTTTACCGCTTGGCCTACTTTAATTCCTTTGAGCCTGTCGGCATCAATTACTGAAACTGGTCGCAAGCTGTTATCAACTGCCTTAACTGCTACTAATTCCATGATTAAAATTCCTCAATGCTCCAGCCCCCGCCGTTCTTCTTGGCTTGGCGTTTTACCGCAATAAATTTAAGCGGGTACATATCAGCGGCTACTTTGATTTTTACCCTTGCATCATCCTGCCAGAAGCCTTTTACTTCGTGCATTTCCATGGTGCCGTCACTGCGCATCACGCAATAATCCGGTGTGTAAAAGGTGTTATCTGCCAGCCTGAGTTTTACGCCTTCAAACCGGTACCAGCTTATTGATCCGTCCTGCATAGCCGGCTTTAATACTTCCAGCTCATATGCCTGCTCTGTTTTGTTTTTTTGTCCGGTTTTTAATCTTCCAAGTGCGTAAAAATTTTTTGACATCTTTTCTCCAGTATTTGTTTTTCCAGTTTCTTAATTTACGTATCTCTGCTTCAATGTATTTCAGGCTTATATCGATTTCCGCGAGGGCACAGACTTCTTGAAAATTCTTGCTTTTGAAATAACCCATTTCCTGTTCAACCGCCTTATCCAGATCTCTGGAATCGCCTATAGCTTCAGTAGCGTCCTGCAATGCCTGAATAATGACCATTCCCCATAAGGCTCTGCATGCCTGATATTGTTCATAAGGGGATTCAACATAATCATCCGGCTGCTTATTTTTCATTTCTGCCCCCTGCTATCAATTCCAGATGTCCCAGCTCATTTGCGGCTGTCTGTAATGCTGATACGGCAACCTCACCCCAGCCAATTAATACTGAGCCACAGCCCGGACTTGATTTACCCGGATCACCATCCGCATTAACGAAACGAACTCTGCCTTTTAAATACAGAATTGCATCGGCTTTAACCGCATAATCATGAAACCAGCGGCTGTCTGTACGGGAAAATACCAGGGCAATTCCCTGCCGGTGTTCGTGCATGCGCTGCAACCATTTGCCGGTTTCTTTCCCGTACGGCGGATTGAGCCAGACAAGCCCATGCCAGGGTTTTGATAAACCGTCATCTTCTTTGCAGTAAAATTCTCGTGCCGGTATCCACGGTAATCCGCCTTTCGGCGCAGCAGGATCTAAATCAAAATCCAGACTGAGGGTTCTGAACATCCATTCTGGCGTGTACCATTCTTCAGGATTGTTACTGGCGTTTTTTTCATGGGTAAAACCTTTATTCATGCTGCACCTTCGATGTCTTTTCTCGGCTTATTATTTCGGGCTTCCCACTCTTCGCGCTTTATTCTCAGATCTTCGGCTATAGGCTCAAATTTGTTGTTTGCACATTCTCTGTGACCGGGGAAATAGTGCCATTTTTCATCATGGGCACAAATGCCAAATCCGAGTGCCGCCATTTCGTGGGGGACATATTCGCCTTTATTATTTTTTTCTCTCAGTATCCAGTGATGACATGCTATACAGGTATTCATATAACCACCTGCCTTGGATTCTCTCCCTTAAGCACCGCATCAATTTCATTTAAATACTTCTGAATAACAGCAAATTTAATATCGACTTCGGCGAGAAAATCAGTGAGCTCAGCGATCTTTTTTTTAAATTCTTCAATATCCGTATCATCGGTAACGATATCTTTGAATTCATTAAATGCCGTCTTTATGCCCTTAAAATATGCAGCCTGCACTAATGCTATCCATTGAGCACCCTGATAATCTTCGATAGACAAGAAGTGCTCGATTTTTTCCGATGTCCCAAACAAATCAGCATTCATCTCTTTCCCTTTTTGTCCTGATTTTCTAAAGCTTTAGCCCCAATAAGAATGATAGGAATTGGGAAAATCCATATCAGCGAAAGAACTAAAAATGAAGACAAATATTGCAATGCAATATAGAAATTTTTCGCCGTAGCTCTAATGTCGTTTAACATGCCCTTAGTCATAGAAAACAACCACACATGCGCTGCCTCTTTGATATATTTAATTTTCATTTTTTACCTCTACGCTTCTCAACATCCCGAATGAATGCTTTCATAGCCTTTTTATTTTTATTTTTCTTCATTCCGCACCAAATAATTGGAATTGCCAAAAACGGGAAAAACAGGATAAATATCAAGATAACAGGAGCAAATACACCATTGGCTTCTATAAATCCTTTAAAGTTTATGATTCCATCCCAGATAGGCTTAAATATTGCCTTTAGCGTGTCCACCCATATAAATACCCACGCCAAGAAAGCTAGTTTTAAGTTAGCCACGATGTGATCCCCAGTGAAAAACAAGCACCTCTCCGCCACCCTCTTTTAACCGGTCAAAGATTCGCTGACCAAGTGCTTCTCTGACCTGTGCCTGATTAAGGTTGCTGATAACAATGGTTGATTTCATGTTCTGATAACGGGCATTAAAAACATCAAACAACGCACGGCTTTCTGCGTCTGAGCCAGATTGAATGCCTACCTCGTCAACTATCAGCAGGTCATAATTTCCAAAGGCTTCGATAACTTCCGTTTCTGAATATTTGGCGTTATAGCCTTTCGATTCTCTGACTAGTCTGTTGATTTCTGAAACACTGGTAAATCTTGCTGTACCGCAATATTTTTTAATGACATGTGAAGCCACCGCGCAGGCAAGATGAGATTTTCCGGTGCCTGTATCTCCAATCATTACGATACAGCGTCCAGAATGCTCCTGAGATGGTTTAAATTCCTCAGAAAAGGCAACAACACGGTTGAATACCTCTTCTTGCTTAGCGTTACCTTCGCTCAATTGATAATTATCGAACGTTTTGTCTTGAAAACGTTTTGGAATACCAGAATTGCCTAGAAGCTCATCAATCCGCCTACTTTTACGTTTTTCCTCTTCTTCCATCCGCTTAGTATTTTCATCTTCAATTCGCTTTTTTTCGCTATCACGTTCGCAATCAGGGCATTTAGTTATCCTGCCGTTCTTGTATGTTGTTTGTATATATTCGCCATGAATGCTGCATAGGGCTGTATTTTTCCCAGTCTCAACAAACTGCGGGAAATTAGCCATCATTTTGCTTACTTGTGTTAAACCTACAGCCATGCCTGTACTCCTCCCTCCGTATGCTTCGGAATGTCTTTAACGCTTGGCTTGGTTGATTGAGTTTGATTATGGCTTTCGAATAACCACGAAGCAGAAAACCCTTGCCAGTTTCTTTCTATGCATATGCGTAAAGCATTCTCAAGCGTTAACCCAGCCTTATTCGCTTCTCGTAGGATTCCCTCTAACGCCGTTTGAGTGAGAGGTGCATTTTTTGCTTTGCGTATAGCAATAAAATCACTGGCAATCTGTTCATCTATGCCTTCAGCAATAAGCATGTTTAAACTTTCATCCCATCTCACCCGTTTTTTGTTTTGCGAGGTGGGTTTATATATTGATGGTTCTAATTGATGGTTAATTGATGGTTCTTCTTTAAAGGAATGTGCAGAATTTGCACATAACTCTGTCGTATTTTGCACATTGGTAGGTGCAGAATTTGCATGTGCAAAATTTGCATGTGCAGATTCTGCATGTGCAGAATTTTCACATTGGCTTTTATAATTATCCAAATTGATTGTGTATGAGTTACTCTGTCTGCTACCTGCTTTTTGCCTGCGTTCAGATGTTAAAATACCGCAGCTTTCAAGCCGCTTAATTTGATTAATTACAGAGCGATAACTCATGCTGCATTTGCTTGCCAGAAATGCCTGGCTTGGATAGCAAACGCCATCATCATTCGCATGGTCGCACAAGGCTAATAAAACCAGCTTTTCACCTTGTGATAAATCCAGTTCCCATGCCTTGGACATTAATTTAATACTCATATTTCACCTTTAACTTAAACAAGGCGATAACTGGCATACCGCTTTTTTGTATGCTCATCTGTAATTAGCCTTGAATTGATCTGGTAACCTAGTTGTCGTAAATCGTAGATACGCGCACCCAGTCTCAGGCAATTAAATTTGCGCAAGGCTTCTAAGGGCGTTAAAGCGTTACCCGCCTGTAGGTATTTCAGAATTTGTTCTGATTGAGAATCCATCATTAATCCTTTTTAATCAGCTAATTCAGGCCAGAACTTGGCGTAATCTAACGGGCGCAAATCTTTTCTTGTCACTATCCCATTGGTGTATTGCTCAATAGCTACCGCTTTTTGCGGAGGAACTGCTTTTCTTCCATTTGCAATCATCGTTATAAATCCAGGACTTGTATTTAAAGCTCTTGCCATATTGGTACTTCGACCACGCTCTTGAGAAAGATAGGATTTCAGTTCCATTTATACCTCGCAGTTTAATATAAATATACTATAGGTTCAAATAATAATGATTTTTTTAATAAAAGTAAACTATTGGTATAAACAAAAGAAAATAAAATCCTAGATGTTTATCAATGGTAAACAATGTATAATTTGCCCTTTTAATTAAATGGATTACAAATGGATAATAGAACTAAACGACTTTTATATTTAATTGAACGGGATTTCGAAGGAAGCCAGACTAAATTTGCAAGAGCAATCAATAGATCTAATGCTCAAGTAAATGCACTAGTAAAAGAACGCAAGCCAATTGGAGATGCATTAGCGTTAAACATAGAAAAAACACTTAATCTTGGTATCGGCTGGTTTGATATTCCTATTGAAAAGATTGAAAACCAAGAAACACAAATTGAAAATGTAACTAATTCAAACAGTACCGCTAATTCACAGTCGTCTATTGGATTAATTGAATCAGCTGATACAACTATCCCGTTAGATAAAACTGAAGTTGAATTACCCCTTTATACTGATATTCGACTTAAAACTAAAAATGGCTTTACAGAAAATATTCAGAATTACAACAATCAAAAATTGCGGTTTTCACGTCTTACACTTAGCAAAAATAATATTAATCCGTCGTGTGCTATTTGTATTTTGGCAGATGGTAATAGTATGGCTCCCGCAATTCCTAATGGTGCGACCGTCGGTATAAATTGCGAGGATAAGATTCTTCGCGATGATATACTGTACGCTATAAATCATAATGGACTTTTGAAAATTAGAATTTTAAGAAAAAAATCCAGTAACAGCGTTTTACTCCAAAGTTACAACACCAACGCTTACCCTGATGAAGAAGTTAACCTGGAAGATATCAGTATAATTGGTCGTGTTTTTTGGTGGTCTGCATTTATTTAGTTAACTGTTATTAATTTTTGTATCACCTCGAAAATAAACTTATTGTATACATATTTTCACCGTATTAGTTTTTATACTCCGCTTTCAGGCATGATTTTGAAAGCAATTCAATGAAAACGATACAGGAAACATATGCAGAGCGACTGGAAATGCTGGTGCAAAGATACGGGCAAACCAAGTTGGCAGAGGTTATTAATTCACATGCTGTTTTAATACAAGACTGGATTAATAGTTTAAAAACAGATGACGAAAATAGGATATCTTGGCATCAGGTAACAAAGTCAATCAGACAAATCGAACAACTGCTAGGGTTTGAGCGCGGGTGGTTTGATCAGCCAGTACAGGAAGGTGAGTTTATTAAATATTCTATTCAATCAGAACTGACCAAAATACCTGCTTATCAGGTTAAGCAAGAGCATGATGCAGCAGAGTCCGTGCAATTTCGGTTATTAGATATTGAGAAGCACTTACTTTATAAATCCTCGGATATAAATAACCAGAGTATTAAACTCTTAGACATAGATCGAAATTGGGCGGTTACACACCTTCTTGGTTTGAAACTAGATGATATTGCCCTTGTTACGGTTTTTGGCGATAACATGTTTCCTACACTGAATGAAAGCGATGTTTTATTTGTAGATACTTCAATAAAAGAATTTATTAATGATGGCGTATATCTGTTATCAGGTTCATCAAATATCAGGATAAGAAGATTACAAAGGGTTTTCGATGAAATACATATTATCAATGATAATGATAAATACTCGAATCAAAAAATAGCAGTTAAAGATAAAGTAGATTTACAAGTATTGGCTAAAGTAACAAGAGTTTGGTCTTTACGCCGCTTCTAAAAATATTTTTCTTTCAAAAAAGTGCAACCTTTTAGGGTGCGCTTTTTTTATGTGTATTAAAAATTAAACCTAAAAGGATTTTTCTTAAAAATCAATTGAATATTAATTAATTTGTGAAAAATCCACCACAGTATTTTCTTAAATAGTAGCAAATCTGGTACAAAACCAATGTAAAAATTTAAACCTTTAGACTATTTTTTATTGCACTTTTATTTACCTTAGGTATAATTAAACCATCGAACAAACACAGACACCGATGACCTCAGTATGAAAAAGAACTGGGGAAAGGAAGCAAAAGGAAATACAGGCAAGGTCGCCACGCTTCATAAGTTGATAGCAAAATGTATTGTTTATTGATCTTTTTAATGAGTTTAAAAATCGTAGCGCATTTATTAATGGTAAGTGCGCTTTAGTTTTTAAACTTGTAGCAGTCAATTTAAACACTGCTATCACTTAGATATATTTGAAAGGAGTTAGTTATGTTGGAAGTTACTAAGCAGCCTAAGGAAGAGATTAAATATCCGGTAGCTCGCAGAGATCCGGATTATGGATTTATTGTTCTGTTTTTTTCTGAAACCAATGGGGTTGTTATTTCTACTAAAGATGATGTGTACAAAATCGGCGATACGTCACTTAATTGGTCATCTTGTAACAATAGTGAAGATTGGGAACCAGTAGATATCACAATTACAGGCTAAGACAATCCCATTATCAATAATACAAAATCACACTAAGCAATCCAGAAAAGCCCAAAAATCGCAGCGCATTCAATTAGTAAATTGAGTGCGTTTTAGTTTTTGAGCTTATAAAAATCAAAGGAGTAAGAAAAATGTTACAAGTTTATAGTAATGAAAATATCACCAACCCAGAACCTGTCGGATACTTGAAAATGATGCAGTATGAAGAAGATTTGCAACGAGCAAGTGACGCAGCCGAAGAAAAAAAACAAGAAATACTGGAAAAGCTTGAAGACGATGAACTGATAGATATCGCAGGGGAAGCTTTTGGTGAATTATTTAGCACAAAATATTCTGATGAAGCGGACAAGCTTATAAATTGGATAGTTAAGGCACTTGTATTGGGCTATCATAAAGATATGACAGTAAGACTGCTATTAAGCCATCTGTCATTAGAAGCAGAAAAAATAGTAACTGATTATATTTTAACGCATGCTAATTAAAGCAAAAGGAATTGAAATGACTGGACAAGTTAATTATTTAGTAGAGGCTCCTAAGTTAGGGCAAGAATATTATTGTTTGTTTGTTATGAAAGGACCATATTATGCACTTTTTAAGTGGAGAGGTACAGATTCTGAAAAAAAATGGCTTGTCATTCATAGAGTTTATCCAACTGAACCGGATATTCAAAGAGCTGCTGAATTTCTAAATAACTTCCTTATATCGCATAAAGAACAATTAAACTATTTGACATCTGAACCTGAGCCCGGAACCGAAGTATGGTATGACATGAATATGGGTGGCAAACAGTTTGACACCGAATCGATAAATTTTGACCCTAAAGATGATTCCCACCAAAAATTATTTAAAAATGTATATTTTTTTAGAACTCGTGAGGACTTAAAAAAAGCCATAAATTTAATAACTGAAGCCTTAGAAGAGGAATACAAAAAAGCTCACTAAACAGTGGGCTTTAATTTCGAGCCTAAGCTAATCAATCCAAGCACATTTAAACAAGTGTGCTTGTGTGGATTAGTAGACATGCCAGCATTAGCTGGCTTTTTTATTAGCTATAGAGGTGATATATGTTTGCTGTATATGGAAAATCATTACAAAAAGAAAGAGCCAGAAAGTATAGATGTTGCAAATACAAAATATCAGATGAAACAGCAATGCGGGCGTTTAAGAAAGATACTGGAGCGTATCAGATATCTCCAGAGTTTTCATCTGAAGAACAGTGTTTAGAGTTTATTGAATTAGCAAAATCGGACCCAGAGGTCAGGTGTTTATACATTGCTAAATTAGACAGAGTGAAAAACGAAAAAGGCCAAGTCATTATCAATGAAAAAACAGACAAACCAAAGATGAAATACTTCCGATTTAAAGATATCCCTACTCAATAATTTAACCCATGTAACAGCAACAATGAGGGAGTAGTACATGATTAAAAATTCTATAACTGCATTTATTGCAGTTTTTTTAATGTCTGCTTCTCTTTCAGTATCCCCTGCTTTGTCTGATAAGGAGCAATTAGAGATGCAGCGCAGTTATACGACCAGACAGATGCAGCAGAAAGAATACCAGGCAGATATGGAAGTAAAACGGTTAGCTGATGCATATGCGCGGATGAATGATAGCGAACGCATGAAAGGTGATGCAGAGCTTAAATAATTTTAGGTGACGATTGTTGATATTCTTACCCAGCTAAAAGCTGGCTTTATTATTGCGAGAAAACAATATGAATAATCCATATTTTAGGCAGTTAAGTTTATATATTCTAAACAAAGACAAAATGCCAGATTTAAAAATACTGACAGAAAAATTACCAGAAGTCGCCTTTGAGCCATGCATGGGATTAGATTGGGACAGCATTGGTTTCGCTAGCCCTGTATCGTTTAGCTCAGATATAGTGTTTCCGGCTCAGAATACATGGCGCATTGCGTTAAAAAAAGAAGAGAAAGTATTACCGTCAGCCGTGGTGCGGGATATTCTTGACGAAAAAATTAATGAGATTCGTGAAACTGAGGGACGGAATGTCGGGCGCAAGGAGAAGATAGAACTGAAAGAAACTATCACCGATGATTTGTTGCCGCGCGCTTTTACCAAAAGCAGTAAAACCGAAGCTGTTATGGATGCTAAGTATGGTTTTTTAATGATTAATCAGGCTAGTAGCGTTCGCGCTGAAATACTGCTCACGAAATTACGTGAGGCACTAGGCGGACTAGAGGCGAAGCAGCCGCGCACTAAGCAATCTCCTGGCAGTCTGATAACCGAATGGTTATTACGAGGTAGCGCGGCAGGACATTTTGAGCTGGACAGTGATTGTGAGCTTAAGGGATTAGGTGATGCTGCACCGGTAGTTAAAATCAGTCGTCATGATTTAACCGTTGAAGAAATTAACAATTTACTCAGAAGCGGCAAAATTGTTACTCAATTAGGTTTAACTTGGCAGGATAGAGTCCGTTTTGTTCTCACACAGAATTTCACTCTGAAACGCATTCAGTTTCTGGATGTAATACAAGAAGAGGCAGCATCACAGGGAGATGATATAGAAAGTCTCACGTTTACTTCACAAATATTGATGGCAGAGGCATTAAGCGAGCTAATCACAGAATTAATCGATCATTTAGGCGGTTTAATCCCAGAATAAATTATCAGAAATTTTAACCAGTCCTAAAGCTCATTGATTAAATGGGCTTTAATTTATGGAGCTTTAAAATGAGTACACAATTAGTTGCATTAGCAAATAATTTAGCTAAATCGTTTGATTTAGCAGATGGACAAGGCTTGATTGAAACATTGAAAAAAACAGCCTTTAAAGGTGCTGTAACTGATGAACAAATGGCTGCATTATTAATTGTTGCTAATCAATATAAATTAAATCCATGGACTTCTGAAATCTATGCATTCCCAAGTAACGGTGGCATTACTCCGGTTGTAGGTGTTGATGGATGGGCTCGTATTATTAATGCTAACCCACAATTTGACGGGATGGATTTTGAACAAGATACAGAAAGCTGTACATGCCGCATTTACCGTAAAGATCGTACACACCCTGTTTCTGTTACAGAATTCATGGACGAGTGTAAACGCAATACACAGCCTTGGAAATCACACCCAAAAAGAATGTTACGGCATAAAGCGATGATTCAGGCGGCACGTTTGGCTTTCGGCTTTGCCGGTATTTATGATGAAGACGAAGCAGAAAGAATCAAGGATGCTAAAGAAGGAGTTAAACCTGATGAGTTAAACCCTTTCAGAGGTGATATAGATAATCCGGATCGGGATAAATTGATTAAAGAGGCAGAAATTATTGCACAAAAAGGTGATATTGATTTACTCCGTAATCACTTTAAATCATTAGATAAAGCATCACGAAATATCATAGGCAGTGATGAAATGCTTCGTCTTTCAGATATTGCAAAAGAAATTGCTGATCGAACAATTGAGGCGGATGCAATGGAGGTTAATGATGGAACAACGAACTGATGAATGGTTTGAAGCTCGCCTTGGTAAAGTAACAGCCAGTCGGATTTATGATGTTCTAAGTAAAACCAAATCCGGTTACAGTGCTACACGTAAAAACTATATGGCTCAGTTATTATGCGAACGTCTAACAAGCAATAGAGAAGAGAGCTTTAAAACTGCGGCTATGCAAAGAGGTAACGACATTGAGCCAAAAGCACGTGCAAGATATATGCTGGAAACTGGTGAGTTAGTTGAAGAAACAGGATTTATTAACCACCCTACTATCAATATGTCTGGCGCTTCACCAGACGGGCTAGTTGGGGATGATGGGCTTATTGAAATCAAATGTCCTAACACTGCAACACATTTGGAATTTTTACGTACTAAAAAACCTAAACCAGAATATTTATTACAAATGCTTTGGCAAATGGCTTGTACAGGCCGGAAATGGTGTGATTTTGTTTCATATGATGACAGGGTTCCGGAACATTTATCTTTTCAGATGGTGCGCATCAATCGTGATGATGAACGAATTAAGGAGATTGAAGAAGAAGTGCAAAAATTTTTGCATGAACTTGATGAACAAATTGATGAGCTGGAAATTGTTATGGAGGCATAAATGTCAGTTAACAAGGTAATTCTAGTTGGTCGCCTTGGGCGCGACCCTGAAACACGATATATACCCAATGGCGACGCTATAACGAATTTCTCGCTAGCTACTGACGAACAATGGCGTGACCGTAATGGAGAACGCCAGACACGTACAGAGTGGCATAACGTATCCCTGTACGGCAAACTGGGCGAAATAGCTAACCAGTACCTGAGAAAAGGTAGCCAAGTGTTTATTGAGGGAAAAATACAGAGCCGTAAATATACCGATAAAGATGGTATCGAACGCATGGCATACAATATTATCGGCAATGAAATGAAAATGCTGGGCAATCGTAATGATGGTTCTGATTCTGGCAATAATAATGCTGCACCGCCTACATCGAACCCACCACCAGAGGCGCCACGCCGGCAACCACCTCAACAAACACCAACAACTGCACCTATAGATGATATCGATGACGATATCCCGTTTTAAATAATACAGATAAGACATAGCCAGCACCTAGCTGGCTTTTATTTTGGAGGATTCAAAGATGGCTATTGATAATAGAAAAGAGCGAATTGTACAGAAATTAATTAATGAGGAAGAATTAACGAGAGAAGAAATTATCTTTTTACTTGAAAATTTTAAGGAAGTTAGTAAGCAAGAAATTAATGAAAATTATACCTATCACACTATTACCGCCTCTATTCTAGAAGTAGGTGAAGATTTATATTATGAAGTAGCTTGGCGTTTTTCACGATGGAAGCGCATTCCGCATGAGTTTTATTCACAACCTATCAGAGTTAAAAAGACTCCGGAAAAAAGAGACGTTTACAGGCCTTATGATGATTAACTATTAAATTGAAACTAGCTATTAGATGATAGGTATCATCATTTTGATGACCCCCGCCAATCTAACTAAAATACAAAGGGTAACATGTCGACCTTTATTCAAATTATTAATATATTAAATGATAATCTATTATACATTGGACTAATAATAATTAGTCCTGCTATTTATCGTCTTGTTTATAGTCTTACACTCTTTTTAGCAGGAAAATTTATAAAAACCAAAAAAGATGTTGTGATTGAATATTATCAGGATAAGGAACTCAAAAGAGTAATCACACTCAATCCGGACACGACGAAAAAACCTGAACCAGATAAACAATAAATAGCCAGCTAATAGCTGGCTTTATAATTTAAAGGATATGAAATGAGTATTAAGTCAGACAAATGGATACGCCGTATGAGTGAAGAGCACGGCATGATTGAACCGTTTGAACCTAATCAGATTAAACAGCTAAACGGTGAAAAAATCATTTCCTATGGTACTTCCAGCTATGGTTATGATATTCGCTGTGCACACGAATTCAACGTATTTACTAATATCAACAGCACCATTGTTGATCCTAAGAATTTTGATACACGCAATTTTGTAACTGTTGAAGATGATTTCTGCATTATTCCGCCAAACTCGTTTACTTTGGCACGTACTGTGGAATATTTTCGTATCCCGCGTAATGTTCTGACTGTGTGTCTGGGTAAATCTACTTATGCACGTTGCGGTATTATCGTTAATGTCACGCCATTTGAACCTGAATGGGAAGGCTATGTAACTCTGGAATTTTCCAATACCACGCCATTACCGGCAAAGATTTATGCTAATGAGGGTGTGGCACAGGTATTGTTTTTTGAAAGTGATGAAGAGTGCGCTACTTCTTATAAGGATCGTGCCGGAAAATATATGGGTCAAGATGGTGTAACACTTCCAAGAATCTAAATCGTGCAAGTAATTAGCACGGGACCGGAATTCCGCCTTTTTTCGGCTTGAAATATATAAATATTTTATTAATCAATATATTAAATCTAAAATATTCCGGACCACTTCCGGTTTTTTTATATCTGTATCACGGAGTAAACAATGGAAACAAATAGACAAACTGTTATCTTATTCAGAACAAAAAATACTGATTTTATTTATGAAACATTAAACGATTATGTATTTGATTCAAAAGCTGAGGATATTCTTGAGGCAGTTGAATATGATAAATTTACAAAATTTCCCTTCTCAGCCGCCGAGATTATTGATAAGGCAAACGATTATTTATATGAAGAGGGTTACACTTATGAAGCTGATTACTATACAGAGCTCGTAACCCCAGAAGAAATAGAAGTATTACAAAAAGTCTTAGATTCAATAGCTAAAAACCACACCAAAGATCCTTTGCTCATAAAGGAACGCACTGTACATACTCCAATAGCCATACGGCAAGAAGATATAGATTACTTTAATGAAACAAAAAAACTTAGTAACCGTTTAAAAGAATGGCTAAGCGAAGTAAAGGAAATTAGTCAAAACCTAAACCGCTAAATAGCGGCTTTTTTAATGGAGATTATCATGATTGACAATTATAAAAATGAACCGGATAAATATTTATATAGTCTTGTGGACGACGATGGTCATGTAGATATAGCTAATTTTCGTACTTCTATAAAAGAAGTAATTCAAGCTAATCGGGAGGATATACTGGATATCTTGTTGCTAAATTCGGATTCGGATCTTATTATTGTAGTTCATAAAAGAGGAAAATTAATTTTACCTAGTGAACGTGGGTATTTTACTGAAGGAAGAGTATTTAATATACTTCAACAGGCGAATCAATTTGGATTAGACAGCCACCGTGTTTGCAACACTGATATATTTTCAAAGCTCCCCTATCAAAAGATAAAAGAATTAACTAATTATATCAATGATTTTTTAGATAAAAACATAGATAACAAGGATTTTTATAGAGTAGGAGAGCGTGTCCAAAACATTACCTTAACAAAAGACGAATATATTAAATATCTATGAACCAAGCCGCTAAATAGCGGCTTTTTAATTAAGCATTATTAATGAACACGTCCCAGCAATAGCTGGTTTTTTATTAGCAGGTGACAAAATGCAAACCACACAAAATGATATAAGTGACTTTTTTACTACACTTTTAAACAAGCTAGACGCGCTCATTAATGCCCAGCATGATAATAGCAATTTATGGAATGCGGAGAGATGTGCGCAATACTTTTCCTGTTCAGTTGGTCACTTCAAAAGCCGCATTGCTTGTAAACCTGATTTTCCGCCACCTGTTAAAGTTAATAAAACCGCCTACTCTCTATGGATTCCAACAGAGGTAAAGGCTTATGCTAAGCGTAAACAATTAATCAAGTAAATCGGCCAGATTAGCTGCGTCTGGAGCATAATATGTATTTAGCAGAATCTTTATATCTCTATGCCCAGAAATTTTGGCTAAATCCATCACATTAACCTTTTTCGACATTCTTGTAAGTGCTTCGCGCCGGGAATCATGAAAATGTAAATCTGAAATTCCGCAAGAATCACGGGCACGCCGGAATAACGTACTTAATGAATCAGCACCAAGGTTAAACACAGAAAACAAATTAACAGATTTAAGTTGATAAAGTAGCTTTATTGCTTTTTTGGATAGCGGGACATCGCGAGAATAACCATTCTTTGTTACCTCCAAATGCGCAACTCGTCGATTAAAATCTATATCATCCCAGACCAGACTGCATAACTCGTTTGCGCGCATAGCTGTTTCAATTGCGAACAAAAAAGCCAATGCAACACGCTGCATTGTTAATTTTGGCGGTGTATCTTCGTCATACATGCACCACATACAGATACGGTTTATTTCTTCCTCTGTTGGTCGCCGGGTGCGTGCCTTGTTTGAAGGTGGACGGGTTATTTTAGTAGCTGGATTATCGCTGATCAGATTCCATTCTTTCATCGCATATTTAAATACACTAGAAATAGTAGTTAATTCGCGAGCAACGCTAGGAGATTGAACCTGTTTCAGACGATCATCACGCCATTGTGCAACGTGAACAGGCATAAGCTCCGAAGCAAGGACATTAGCTAAATCTGTTTTTAAAACCAAATTAAGTCTGATTGTCTCGCTTTTACGTCCGCGCTTTGATGGTGTTACTTCCTGCATATAGCGTCTGATGAGGTCGCCGACTGTAATATTTTTAGGAGTAATTCCCAGGCGGCGGTTATTGATATCTGATTCAGCTTGTGCTGCCCACTCTCGCGCCTCTGCTTTAGAGGTAAACGTTTTGGTTATTTCTTTGCCTTTAATGCGAACACGTGCTGTAAATTTTTGCCCACGTTTGAAGATAGAAGCCATAGGATTAAAGAAACTGAATTAGGAGGGCGTACCATAACCCAAATCAATCACATTTAAAAGTTACTATATAAAAAAAGGGGATTGTCACAAATTTGTCACAATCCCTTTGTAAGTTATTATTTCTAATAACGTATATGGTGCCGACAACGAGAATCGAACTCGTACGACCTGAGGTCACCACCCCCTCAAGATGGCGTGTCTACCAATTTCACCATGTCGGCAATTAACTTGTAAAAACTGCTTATTCCGGTATCAGCGGTTTTTGTGCCGGTTTTGCTGGTACTACCGGCGTACTGGCCGGTGTAGCAGACGGAACCACTACCTGTTGCTGAGGCTTCACATCACTAAAATCCAGCCCGCTATGCCGGTGTGTGGAAATATAACCTAATGCCAGACAGGTAGCAAAAAATACAGTGGCTGCAATCGCGGTGCTGCGGCTAAGAAAATTTGCATTGCCAGCTGCACCAAAAACACCCTGAGCACTACCGGAACCAAATGCCGCACCCGCATCAGCACCTTTGCCCTGCTGCATCAGCACCAGCACAATGACACTCAGCGCCGCGAAAATATTCACGATTAAAATAAGGGTTTTAAATGCTTCCATGATATCAACTTTTATCAAGCAGGCGCATATGCAGCCTGAATAACAGCGGCAAAACTGTCAGCCTGCAATGAGGCACCGCCAACCAGAGCACCGTCAACATGTGACACAGCCAGAATTTCAGCCGCGTTGCCCGCATTGACACTACCGCCATAAAGGACGCGGATTTTAACATCTTTACCACATAAAGACAAGATTTGCCGGTAAATTAACTCATGCATGGCGGCAATCTGTTCTGTAACCGGAACTTTCCCCGTCCCTATAGCCCATACCGGCTCATATGCCACCGCTACTTCACTCAGACCTGCCTCTGCCAGCAATGACAACTGTGCAGCTACTACCTGCTCTTCCTGTCCGGCTTCCCGTTCGGCAAGTGTTTCGCCGACACACAAAATAGGCAGCAATCCTGCTGCAATACTGTTCTGCATCTTTTCCAGCAGAATAGTATTATCTTCCTGAAAATACTGTCTGCGCTCCGAGTGTCCGACCAGCACAAACTGTGCTCCGACATCAGCCAGCATCTGTGCACTTACTTCACCGGTAAAAGCACCATTGACTGCAAACTGGCTGACATCTTCCGCCCCTACTGCCAGTGCTGTATTGGCAGCAAATTCTTTGATATCGGCAAGATAAACATTCGGGGCGGCAACACCACAATATACCCGTTCCGCAGCTGCGTTTACTGGTTGAAGCAATCCTTGCAGCAACGTGCGGTTAGCCGCATTACTGCCGTTCATTTTCCAATTGCCTATTACCCACTTTTGCTGCCACATATATTTTCCCTTATGACAAATAACCTGCCAAACTGAACCATATAGTTATGACAAGAATCTACTATTTTACGCCACAAATTAGCTTCAGCTTCAAAATGGCGGCATTGTAACGGAAAATCACCATCTTTGCCCTACGATTACTCAGAATTAATCATACATACCTAAAGAATATTTTTTATATGTCAGCAGACACTCTCCATTTTAAATTATGCATAGATTTATTTATCAATCTGAGTTGCTTTTGTTTCAGATCTCCTTTGAAATGAATTTCATATTACAAAACAAATAGTTTTACACTTCGGCTATCTGTATATTGTCATTAATATCAATATTATTAATTAACAGAGCTTAGTTTATACAAATAAAAACATGAACAGAACAGGTTGCGTATTGATGCTGATACTTATCATCGCATCAGAGGTTCAATACCAATCCATTTTTTTTTCGGATGATAGCAAAGCTTCAATGGCGGAACAGTGACTTTCTGTCCTTCAATATCAAACTCACCAAGATAGATGGTCCATTGAGTATTTGCATATTTGTCGGAAATTTTAAAGACCTCATATACTGAACCATAGTCATGATTATTGGTAATCCTGGGCACATTGCGGTGTACTTCATCACTATTGATGTTATAAGGTGAAGCTCTTCTAGGGTGTTCCCCATCACGCCCGGGGAAATCGTAAGGACGTGTTTTTGTCCCAAGAAAAACTTCGGGGCGTGCGCTAATGAGCTTGCCGTCACCCTGGTCAATATAGGCTTTACGAGTATCAAGCATAATGGATACAGGTGGCAGCCCTTTGCTCCCGGGCCGTGAAGGACGCTGCCGCCCCTGATTATAAGCAATCAATTGAACATAAAATTCCGATATCGCCTCAGGTCCTGTTTCATAAGATTGAGGGCTTCGTTTTCTAGACATATTAATAACAGGAATCGCATGGTCATAGAGATAAGTTTTAAGAACAATTTTTTGCTTTCCGCTTGGGCTGTCGACATTAAATGTATAATCACTTTGACAAAGGTCGATATAACCTTGTCTTTCCCGTGGATAAGGAATACATCCGCCCAGCAGAGTAACGATTAGTGCGACAGTACTGCACCATTTAAAATGTCTTGATAATGACATACTCCCCTCCTGAATAAAAAATCCCGAATGATGATCCGGATCAGTATAGCTTTCTTTTTCAGCATACTCATAGCAAACTCCTGATTTGATTACATTCTGGCAAAGAAAACTATAAGTTCGAGTCTGAGTAATACACACAATGCATATATGTATTTAAGCTAATTAGGCAATTTAAAGCCTCTTCCCCAACATTTTTAAGTTAATTGTATCCGTTGTGCTTAAGATACTTTTAGTCGAATCTGTTTATATCAGTTAGTTTATCTTCCAGAAAATCTCACAGAGTTTAAAAACAGCCATTCTGAAAGCCAGATTTGTTTTTAATCTGTTATGCAATTTCATTGTTTATCTATATTTTTAACATTTTATTTAAAAGGAGTAAAATTCTATCTTTTCTCAATAAAATCAGGATTATTAAATTGCTCCGACAGAAGTGCTGCAATCAGTATCTTATTACAGGAAAACCACCCCGGCACATCAAAAATAATATATAAATAATTATCTGCTTATTATGTGTCAGTGTTATCACTATTAGACTTAATTTAAATCTGGTTAGCATTACAATCAGTATATTTAGTTTATTTTTATTTATATTCCGCTTTCAACCAATTACCACTACCTTACTTAATCAAATCATACCCATAAACTAAAGAGGAGCCATCTATCTTTATATTTACCTGCCTGTTTGGCTGACGGCGGCACCGGTAAATATTTGTGTGAGATTATCTATAATAAACTGCACTAGAGTAGAACAATTGTGGGGGTGTATGTGTGAAATAAAGTTATGTTATTTTTTATCATGCCTGAAAAAGCACTGGCCACGATTCTGTCTGATTACTCATTATCTGAATAACAGAATTGATTAACAATACTCTATTGTCGCATCGTAAATAGTTTTATAATCAACTTAAACGATATTCGTATACAATAGTCTAATAACAGAGCATATTGCTTTTCTGAACCCACTTACTACCCACCCGCCCAGCGGGTATCAGCATTTCGGAGCAGACATGGATTTCAATACCGCCCGCTATAACATGGTTGAGCAGCAAATCCGTCCTTGGGACGTATTAGATTTTGATTTACTGGATGTCCTGTCCGACATTCCGCGTGAACGTTTTGTCCTGCCTCAGCAGCAGGAAGTAGCTTACACAGATCAGGCACTCGGGCTGGCTAACGGTGGCAAAATGCTTGAACCCAAAGTCGTGGCCAGAATGATTCAGGCACTGAAACTTAATCTGACCGATACTGTAGTAGAAATCGGCACAGGCTCCGGCTATGCTACAGCCATACTGGCAAAAATGGCCGGTAAAGTAATCAGTGTTGATATTGATGCTGAACAACAACAGCGCGCACAGCTAATACTTAGTGATATGGACTATACTAATATCAGCTATAAAACCTGTGATGGCTTGGCGGACAAACTCCCCGGCGCACCATTCAGTGCCATTTATGTTGGCGGTTCATTACCAAAACTACCTGATTTATTACTGGATCAGTTGGCAGAGGATGGTCGCATGGTTGCTATTCTCGGTGAAGCGCCGCTAATGCGTGCTATTTTATTTGAACGCCAGAATAATCAGCTTAGAGAAACTGTATTATTTGAAACTGTAGCACCAGCTCTACATAGCTTAGAAATACCTGCACCAAGTCAGTTTAAATTCTGAACAAACTTTAATTCAAAATAAGCAGCGCAATTTATCATTTTGAAAATTGTGCTGCTATCAGTAAAATTCTTTTTTTAAGACAATATATACCTGACAGGCTATCAATAATCATCCGCAAACTTTAATTAATATCAGTATTTAACTGATAAATTTATTTTTCATCTTTTTGTCTGATACCACTTTGAATAGCAATCCCGACAACCATAAGCCGGTATATTGAAAAACAGCAACACATTGTTTTAAAAACTGTAAAATAAAAAAGATATTCCGAAATTTCGAATACTTATTTCATTGCTCTGGTAATATTTAAAATAATTTTATCTTCAGGAGCAGAATCATGTCTTATCAAACACGCGCAGACTTACCGGCAGCAGTAAAACAGGCATTGCCTGAACATGCACAGGATATTTTCAAAGAAGCTTTTAATCACGCAATTCAGGAATATCAGGATCCGAAAAAACGCCGCGATAACAGCGATGCCGAAACCATTGCGTATAAAGTTGCGTGGGCGGCAGTAGAAAAAACTTACCATAAAGGTAAAGATGACAAGTGGCAGCCCAAATAATTTTTGTGATTGTCTTAATACCACCAGCAATAATCTGCAAGAGTAAACGACAAAAAAGCAGCGAAAAACTGTATTTAAGGCAATCAATTTGTTGACTCTATTTTAATTACACTGTCGAGATGCAGGTGTAAGTCTCTTTTCCAAAGCATAGTGTGTATCTCAAATAATAATTATGAGATCACATTTCTTTTACCATCCTGACCGCCAGACTTTTTCCTGCTAGATAAAGCACTAGTCAATATTACATTTCATGTATCAAACCAAAACCTACTCAGGTTTTATCCTCTTTCAGTTATCGTCTGATTACTATCAACCATCACTAGAACAAAGTATAGTGATTATATATATACCATTTAACAAAACATTGTCGTAATTAACGCGGTATAGGCATTACTTTCCTCTAAAACCACATACTGAGATAGTGAATTTCTTATTAGAAATAGGACATACTAAAAAGTCAGACAGAATAAACTGAAAAGAGATAAAACCATGATGGAGTTTCAAAACGGTTTTGTCAGAAACTTTCAAATGAAGATTTTTATCACTATTTTAGCGAGAGCTTTAAATTATGAATGCTGACTCAGTTTAAGACAAAAACAAACGGAAGTTTTTGATTAAACAATATAATCGTAACAATCTAAACGCTTAAATTACTCTTGCTATAGTAAGAAAATACATTGAGGTAGATAAATTATCCAATTTTATGGTTGAATATGTACGAATAGAATCTGAGGAATAAATCAGTTTCTATAATTTAAACCATAAATGACATTTCACACATCAGTTTATAATATGAGCATCCAAACATTGAACGCTGTTCAATTACAGCAATGGCAACAGCAAAATCAGGATTTTGTCTTACTCGACGTTCGGGAAGATAATGAAGTTCAGTATGCAGCCATACCCGGCTCTATACACATTCCGATGAATATGATTCCGTTACGCCAGAATGAATTACCGGATGATAAACCCATCGTCTTATATTGCCACCTTGGTATGCGCAGCATGCAGGTAGCTTTATATCTGCAGGAAGCCGGCTTTGAAAGTCTCTATAATCTCAACGGCGGTATCAATGCATGGTCACATGAAGTAGATGCAAGTGTACCAACCTATTAATTATTAGCATTGACATTTTAAATTGAAAAGCTCCTTAATTCATGGAGCTTTTTTTGGCACAGTAAAATTCTAATTATTATCAGAATACATAGTAATTACTGCTTTTTACTTCTCTTACCCTGTGACAATACCACACCACTTAGTGTCAGCAATGTACCCACAGCAGCAATTAAGTTAAATGGTTCTTTCAAAATAATTACCGCACTGATTATTGTAATAATAGGGACTAAATAAATATAAATACTGATTTTAACAGCCCCGACCAACTTAACTGCATAATTCCATGAAACAAAGCAGATTGCAGAAGCACCTACTCCTAAAAACAGGATATTAAGCATATTAACCGGCTTGTAAAAACGTACTAGTCCCCATTCAAAATTAAATAAATACAATGCAGGCAACATCAGAATCAAACCATAAAAAAAGAAGCGTCTGGTCAGTAAAATAATATTGCAATCAAAACTGCTGCATTTTTTGGTTAAAATCGAATAGCCAGCCCAGAACAGACAGGCTACAACTGCCAGAAAATCACCGAGCGGATTCAGAGAAAGAACAAACTTACCATTAAAACTAATTAAGACCACACCAAAAACTGCCAGCAGACAGCCAATATAAAAACGCAGAGAAGGTGTTTCTGCCTTTAAAAAGAACATCGCTAAAATGGCGGTAAATACCGGAGCCAGACTGGCGATTACCCCCACATTAGAAGCTGTTGTATAAGTTAATGCAATATTCTCACACAAAAAATAGCAGGTGACTCCACAAAAACCGGCAGCCATAAACAAAAGCTCTTTCCTGATGCCCTGCCAGCTCAAAAAATGAGGAGCAAGAATCCACAGAGTAAAGTAACCCAGCATAAATCGGAAAAATAGAATTTCTATAGGTTTAAATTCTGCTAGTAAAACCTTGGTGGAAATATAGGTTGTTCCCCAGATAAATATCGTAAACAACGCAATCAAATGTCCCTGGGCTTTTTTTGACACTAGCATGACCAACCTCATTACTTACACAAATCGAATACAATTTAAATTTTTATTTTCTGAAAGAATAAAGAAAGCACAAATTAGAAAAAATAATTATTATTTTTAATAATATTCAAAGAAATATTTATTTACACCAAAAGATGTAACAAATAGTAAAAAATGCCATATTTATTCGTTGATTTTGTAAGTATATTATATACTATATACGGTACATGGCAAAGGTGGCCTAGTTAGAGAAGTACTTATTCCTTATGACCTAGCGGAGCGATTAGAGCAAACTAGACTACCAGAGCCACTAGAAATAATAGATCGTGGAGTAAAGTACCAGGCACTTTATGATCTGTCAGGTGGCAAAAAATGGAGTGATAGCTTCTCAAAAGCAGCCAAAAGAGCATTAGGATGGTCTGAGGGTGCGCATGGTGTACGTCACAGCTACGCTCAAGAACGTATGCACGAACTACAAACAAGCGGACTACCAAGGGAGTTAGCCTTAGAAATCGTCAGTCAAGAAATGGGGCATTTTAGACCTGAAATCACAGAAACTTACTTGCGATAAAATCCTTTTAATCTTACTATCGTGCTTTTACTTACCAAACTACTATATATAAATATTTATTTAATACTGTTGAGTGTAATGAATAAAAGCTCGTATTGTAGGCCTACAATACACATCTTGCTATAAAATAGCTATGCAATAGTTTGCGAAAGAATGCAATTTTAATTAAAAAGTATGATTAGTAGTTGTTTTCACATGGTTTTGCAATCTATTGCATTCTTTCGCAGAGTTTCTCATTTTCTAAGTCATATTAATATCTAATTATCTAAAGCCATATCTATCATATAGAAATCTCTAGGATAATTATCTTCTTTGATATAGAAATTATCTTGTACTCTAAACATAACCTTTAACTTATTATTTAATTTCCAATGATAGGTATATAAATAGTAAGAACCTATTTCCTTACCCTTATATTCTACTGTTTCTTTATTAGCTCTTTCAAAAACTAAATTTAACTCTTTATCAAAGTCATCTGGAGTAAATAAAGTTCTTAACTCTTCAGTATTAAATCTTTTGTTATCAAAAGCTATACCACCTGAACTCCAAATAATTTTATCTTTATTAAAATTATTAAAATAAAGCTCTAACAAATCTTTTTTAGTAAAAACAGTACCATCAACTTGCCCAACTTTTGGATAAGAAACATCAAAAGAGTTAAAAAATTTTGACTCTTTCTGTTCTTCTAACAAACTATTATTAACCAATATTTGCATGGCAATTTTTATTGTTGCTATTAAATCTGCTCTCTCTTGTGGAGTTAGTGCATTAGTATAATCTGGTTTAGACATGATATTCTCTCTATGTGCAGTTAAAGTATTTTGTTCACTCTTGCTTACAAGAGGAAATAGTAAGGCCAAAATCAATAAGCTATATCTTATTTTCATAGCACTCTCTGCTGTTATTACTTTTTAGTCTGCAAACTACCCTGAACTATATTAGTTTGGCTAGTAGCTATTAAAGGATCCATATTACCTGGTACTAAAACCCATTTAGGTCTAACAAGAATCCGCCTACCTCTAGGACTACTACTTTGAAGTGCAGAGATTCCTCTTGGCCCAAAGTAAGTAATACCAGGCCCATATTCCCTTAAAAAATCAAAATTCCATTTATATGGGTTTACAAAACTACCATGTGTAGTAATCCAATCAGCACCTCCCCCTTTAACTGGACCACTACCATTAGGTGTACTCACGCCACCCTCTGATAAAATATCTCTAGCTGTTTCAGCACAAGTATCATTCAAACTAGCATCATAAAACTCTTTTCCTGCATTTACTTTTTGAGTAAATTTATCAGCCGCTGTTTTTACATTATTTGCTTGCTTTTCAGTAATAGTTAATCTGTATAACTCCGCTATTTCGCCAATAGCATAACTTGTGTTCCCTGGTCTTTTACCATTATATTCATTAGTGACTTTACCACCCTGACCCAAACCAGCAGGTCCAAAACTAAAAAATACTGTTACTACATCATCTCTTGTTATGTAAAAAAAGCATGACCATAGTCTACTGATAAGTCTTGAACACCATTTACAAAAGCATTTGAGTAATTAACCTCAAATCCGATTGTTACGATATATTTAGGCGGTCTCGTAATATTAACAGGCTGAACATTCACTCCTCCTTGACTTGGCGGTGTTGCTGTCTGTCCACTTGTTATACGTCCATTATGTGGATTTTTATTGCCTCCCATTATGCTATTTCCTCCTTACCAACATTACTAATATCCAGGTGTATATCTATCTTTTGCTCACCTATTGTATTAAACACTTTGGTATAACCATTGTCATCTGTTGTTTCCTTTAGGCTTGCCCCATCCTCAAAGTAAGCAATATAAGGTGTGTTAGCATATGGTACTTCATCATCATCCTTTAACTGAAACTATATGTTATTACTACCTTGTAACGCTAAAGTGTTACTCATACTCTCTCCCTCATTATCTATTAATAAATGAATATCAATCCCTTGTGGGTCATCACTATAAAAAATACTTGTATACCCGTCTTTATCTGTTACTCCTTGTTGAGTACTACCATCAGGCAAATAGGCAATATAGGCTGTATTGGCATAAGGTACTTGATGATTATCTTTAAAATGGAATTTAAGATTATTAGTATTTTAAGTATAAGGTTTTAATGAGACTATAGGAGCTGAAACCGCTTCAACAGCTTTTGACTTAGTTAATGGCACTAAAGGTACAGCTGGAGTACCTTCCATAGGTACACCACCAGTCCACACTGGCATAGTCATCCATATCCCTGCAGGGTTTAATACAATATGCTGTCCACCTGCCTTAAGTGTCAGCGATAGACCACCATCTACCACGCATTGCATCCCCGCCTTCAAATGGATCTCCATGCCTGCCTCAGTGGTTTTAATTGTACCCACTGTAGTATGTTCTGAGAGAGCCACTTCTTTGTAATCGTTCTGCAGTATTTGAGTTTTTCTATCTAACTGAGTTAAATGATGCTCCTCAGCACAATTCTTGGTATAGCGGTTTTTAACAATGGTTTCGCTATGCTCATTTTGCACCTGCAGGTGACTATTGTTTTTTACTTCGATAGTGTGATTATTTTTAGTCAGCTGATCGAAATCTTTTTGCGCCTGGACAAAGATTTGTTCTTCCCCTGCTTTATCTTCTATCCTAAACTCATTAGAGCCTACGCCACCTTTGCTTGAGCTTGTTTTAAAGACACTTTTAGTCTTATGAGCAGGGAGTTCGTAAGGAACCTTATTAACGCCATTGTGCAAAGCCCCCGTAATCATTGGGAAATCAGGGTCACCTTCTTCGTATTCAATGAGTACCTCCATCCCTACTCTAGGAACAGCAATAGCACCATATCCCTTATGCGCCCAGTTAGACCTTACCCTAACCCAGTCCGAGCTATTCTCATCATAATTGCCTAACCGATCCCAATGACACTGAATTTTAACCCGACCGTATTCATCACAATAAATTTCCTCCCCTGCAGGGCCGCAAACAATAGCGGTCTGTGCCCCTAATACCTTTGGCTTCAAGTGTAATTTTTTAGGTCTATAGGGTACATCCTGGGGCGATAATATAAACACATTACGATACCCTTGATTAAAATCCTCCAGGGGAAACTGTAACGCCTCTGAACGGGGATAATTGAAGTATTTATACAATTGACTGGCACGGGTAGAACTGTTTGCGGTGTTGGTATCACCAAAGGCTTCAAGGACTGCCGGTTGTTTGCCCACATGCCTAATCTCTTGAACTAACCAAGGCTTCTCCGTATCTTTTAATGGATGCCCTTCCAGCGTAATAAATACACCTGCATGTAAACCCACGACATCACTCTCGGCTTCAGCTAAAACCTGAGAGGCCCTTAAACGCTCTATTTCGATCTTAGAAAGGCGATTTCCTTCACCCTTCAGTGAATGTCTGCTTGAATAATCATACGCCTCTAAAGCGATTTCTTGAGCCTTATTGAGCTTATTACTCTGATTACCCTGTGCATTGCCTTCGGGTATCTTCATCGTGGAAAAATTATAATTTCTAAATGAAGCCTCTGTGGTACAGCTAGACATGCCTATATCAAATCGTTTAATCACAGGATAATCGGCGACAAAGCCCGTATCTGATTTATACTCAATTACCTGGTCACGTTTAGCAAAGAACGGATTACTATCAGCAAACACCACTTTATGCCTGGTGGGTGAATGCACGAAATAATAAAAAATGCCTTCACTTTCGGCTAAATGATTAACAAAACTAAAATCATCTTGATCGTATTGCGTGGTATATTCCCTTACTGGATAGGTTTCTTTAAGCGTAAACTCAAAATCAACTCCTTCAGCCATGCCATAATCAGCCAAAACAGCCTTAATGATCTCAGGCACGGACTGCTGTCTAAAAACCTTTTGATTTACACGCTTTTTTAAATGGGTTAGGCGAGGGGTTAAAATCACTTTAAATAACGCATAATGCTTGCCAACAGCTCCACGCCGCACCTGTTGGATTTCACCATGAATACCAGTAGAGCGATCCCCATCAAATGACAAAAAAGCTGATTTACTTAATAACTGCGTACTATCAAAGCGCAAATGGTCACACACTAATGTAATCTCTACCGCATAATTCGAGGAAATAGCCTCAAGACCTTCAAATGATAATACTTGTAACTTAGCAGAAGTATCCAGTCCCTGAACGGAGAAGTGGAAATGCGTACTATTAGCTAACTCATACATAAACGACACTCCTATCGAGGCGTATTTAAGCTAAATAAATACAATAAACATAAGAAAAAGAAAAACTAAGCATAGCGATTTCCCTCTCAAAATAAAAGGAAAACATCCCTAAAACATCTAGGATTACCAATAAAAAACCGACACCAAACGTAAATAAACGGCACACTCAAAGAGTGTCCCTCTTATGACCTGCCATAAAAGCGGATATGACAGAGCACCAGATAAGCACAAAGTCATATCTATGGCGGTATTACGTTTAATGAGCGTTCAAACCCATACCCCTAAAAGGAGTTTTTTAAATGTAGCATTGATTAAAAAAACAGCAAGAAATGAAGTTAAATAGCTAAATCAAGATGAAAATAATTCATGTTAAGCCTTTGATTGCCAAAGTTTATATAGATAAAAGCTATTAATGTCCACCCCTTATTATCAGCAAAGACAGTTCCTAATAGACGGAAAACATACCAAGCCACAAAAGAACCCTTCTTACTGATTACTATAAGAAGTGCGTTAGCACTTTGTTGTGAAGGAGCGAAAAGCTGATCGTAAAGGCTAGCAGAAAGAAAAATTAATTAAATTCAGCCTATAGCGACTAGAGCAACAATTACAACGGGTAATACGTTTCAGGATTAAAAATTACCGTATAACGGGTGAGCGAAGCGGATGGTTAGGAGTGCGATCTAGCAGATAAAAAATAATACTAGGATAGGAAGTTATCCACAGGCAAAAAATGGCTGTAGTTTATTAATAAGTTATTAAATAGTTATTAAGCAAAACTTTATAGGGTTCAAAGCTAGTATTTGCAAATGCTGTAGTTTTTATACTCTGTGTGAAAGCACGAAATACTTTGTGTAAAAGCACGATAGTAATGTACATAAATTATAACTGATATATCGTGTGTAAAATGACGATATTGTATAAATACAAAAAGGTTGCTTGCTCGTAACAAGCAACCTTTTCTAACCATTAACACAGAGGCATAAGGTATGCATTATGGCTAAAAAAGATAATAGCATTCTAGGGAAAGTAAAGGCAATGGAGCAAAAAGCTCTAAAAAGACCTAAAGAGCCTAAAGAAATACATTTAGCTCCAGTTAAACATCCACAAAAGGATTTTTTTATTGTAGATTTGTTTGATACCGTTAGTTTTCAATCAGATATAGCCAGTATGGAACATCCGCTTTTTGCTTTAAAAGCAGGTGATACTAGGCCAATCCATTATCAGCATAATAATGCCACTATTGATATAGTCCCTCATCAAATACTAGGACGAGCAACTATCCATGACAAAGATATATGGATTTATTGTATTTCAAAGTTGATGCAAGCTCAGTATGAGGGTGAGGAAATTAGTAGGACTGTACGTTTTACTATCTATGACTATTTAATTACGACAAATAGAACAACAAGCGGTCGTGATTATGAAAGAACAAAGGACGCCTTAGATCGATTAAGAAGTACAGGAATTACAACTAATATAGAAACAGCTAATCAACAGGAAGCTAGAGGCTTTGGGTTAATCAGCGAATGGCGAATAGTAGAAGAAAAAGATGGTCGTATGGTTAGAGTTGAAGTCACTCTTCCTGAGTGGTTATTCCGATCTATTAAAGCTCGTAAAGTACTTACTCTTAGTAAAGACTATTTTAGATTACGTAAACCACTTGATCGCCGTATTTATGAAATAGCAAGAAAACATTGTGGCCAACAACCAAACTGGGATGTATTTTTAGATGTATTACATAAAAAAACTGGAAGCACTAGTAAACTTTTTGAGTTTAGACGTGCTGTAAAATCACTGGCAGAAACTGATTCATTACCAGGATACCATATTCATTATGATGTAAATAATGATAAAGTATACTTCAAGAAACTTGAAATCTAGTTAAATATTAAGGATATATAGTTATGGCTATTGTAAGTGTTACAGAAGCATCTAAATTGGTGGGGAAAACACGGAAAACTATACAGCGATATATATATCCATTGGAAAACTATCAAAGACTATAGGTTCAGATGGTAAGGAAGGTATAGATACATCAGAGCTTTTACGTGTTTTTGGCGAACTAAGTACTCAGGATACTACCCAGATAAGCGGCGAGAAAAATATACATAATGTCGCAGTATTAAATATGGAAAATGTCGCATTAAAAAAGGAAATCGAATTACTCAGAGAACTACTCACCTCAAAGGACGCGCATATAGATATGCTTAAACAAAGCATTATTGATACTAGAACACAAAAAAGAACACCCAACACCTATTCAGGAAGAACCTACTCAGCCACTAGAAACAGAACAAGTTACTCAACCTACAGCTGAGATAGAACCACAAGTAGAGGAATAACAGAAGCAGAGCCAGAAAAGCCAAAGCGCAAGAAGTTTCTAGGCATTTTCTAGCTTTTCGCTGTATTTTGATACTTTTACATGCTTTTATAGTATTTTATCTAAATTTCGCCTCTGTTCGCTCATATCATAATGTGCAATGCCTCTATAGGCGAGCCATTAAATCTCTTGCTCAAAGTGACGAACTACCAGATTACCACATCCACTATGACAATAATAAAGATCAGGTGCTATTTAAGCCTAGAGAACTACAGCTAAACTTAACTTAGTTGTATACTGACATTGTTTACAAAAGTTATAAAGGACGTAACATATTATGAGTATTATAAAAAGTTTTTCTGTCGGTAATGGAGATATGTTCTATATCAAACATAATTCTGACAATTTTACTATTATCGACTGCTATCTAACAAAGGATAATAAAGACAACATTATTGAAGAAATAAAAGAACAGTCCAAAGGAAAATATATATCGAGATTTATTTCAACTCACCCAGATGAGGATCATTTTGGCGGGATACATTGGCTCGATGATGAAATTCCTATTCAAAACTTTTATGTTGTGAAAAATAATGCTATTAAAAGTGAGGAGACAGAATCATTTAAACGGTATTGCAAATTAAGAGATGATACTAAAAAATCGTTCTACCTTGAAAAAGGGTGTTCACGTAGGTGGATGAATGTGAGTAATGATGAACGAGGAAGCTCAGGCTTATCAATACTATGGCCAAAATTAGATAATATACACTTTACCAACGCTTTAGAAAGTTGTAATAAAGGCGAAAGTTATAATAATATCTCAGCTGTTATACGCTACCAAGCAAAAAAAGGAGCTAGCATTCTTTGGCTTGGTGACTTAGAAAGTGATTTTATGGAATCAATTATAGATGATATTGAACTGACAAAAACCACGATTGTATTTGCAGCACATCATGGAAGAAAGTCAGGGAAAATACCCGACTCTTGGTTAAAGAAACTAGATCCACAAATTATTATCATTGGTGAAGCAAAATCAAGGCATCTTGATTATTATACTGGCTATCAAAAAATAACCCAAAATAAAGCAGGAGACATAACGATGGAAATAGTTAATAATGAAGTTCACTTTTATTCATCAAAACCAGACTATCAAACAACAGCAACTCTAGAATGTAAAGATAAAAATACATTTGAATATTATTTTGGTAGCATAACTGTCGAAACTGAATACACTCTATAGTATGCTAAAATCAATAAACTTATCGGGCTATTTTGATCGATACTCACTAACAGCACGAGTGAAGCCTGCTCTATTTATTGTGCTACCAATAATACTAACATCTTACATTTTGTTTGAGCCACTTAGAACTCTATTAGGTTCGCTATTAGGAATATTATTAGCTTGTGGAGTGATTAACTTCCTCGCCAATCAAATGTCATCAAAAGGGAACTTACTTCAAGATAAGTTATTTGCAAAATGGGGTGGTGCTCCTACAACCATTATTTTACGCCACTCTAATGATCAACTGGATAAATATACAAAACAACGATATAGAAAAAAACTGGCATTACAGGTATCAAACTTTAAGAATGTAAGCGAAAAATCAGAACAGCAAAATCCTGATGATGCTGATCAACATTATATTTCAGCAATCACATACTTAAAAGAATTAACTAGAGATACTCAAAAATATCCTTTAATTTTTAAAGAAAATATGAACTATGGATTTAGTAGAAATTTATTAGCTTTCAAAACCACAGCCATAATTATTATCTTAATCTCATTATCAATAAGCTTTTTAATAATTATTGTTAATTTTAAAGATAAATATGTGGATATAAACTCCCTAAGCTTAGTGCCACCTCAATATTACGTTTTGATCATACTCCATGTGATGTTTTTATCGATTTGGTGTTTTATGATAAATGAATCATGGGTAAAAACTAGAGCATTCATATATGCGAAGCGTCTTTTATCTTCCTGTGAAGAAATAGTTATAAACTAAATCCTCTATCCCTATACCTGCCTTGATCTGCACTTGTATTAAAGTGCTTAACGGGCTTTATTTTCCCTTTTCTCAGATGACCCCTACTAGGTAAGTTATTCTCAAAAACGAACACTTCCAAGAATGTACTTATTTTTGTACATGTACTATAATAAGCACTTTATATATTAAGAGAAGAGGTGGCACTATGGAAATAATGTCATATACAGAAGTTAGAAAAAGGTTTGCTGAAACAATTGATAGAGTTAATGATGACCATATTCCTATTGTAATCACTAGGCAGAATGGACAAAAAGCTGTTTTATTAAGCCTTGATGATTATAACTCATATCAAGAAACAGCCTATTTAATGGCAAGCCCTGTTAATGCCGAACGAATTAATAAAGGTATTGCAGAGGTTGAGGCTGGTTTAGCTAAACAACATGAGCTAATAGAAGAATGATAATTGCTTGGGCTAGTGTTGGCTGGGAAGATTATCTGTATTGGCAAAAAACAGATAAAAAAATGCTCCAACGGATTAATACTCTCATTAAAGAGATTTGCAGAGATCCTTTTACTGGGATAGGTAATCCTGAGCCATTAAAACATAATCGATCAAGTTATTGGTCACGCAGAATTGATAAAGAGCACCGCATCATTTATAAAATCGTTGATGACTCTCTTTATATTATCCAATGTCGCTATCATTATAAAAAATAACATCTAAGCAATCAGCTCCCACTATTTAAAAGTTACCCACCCTCCTACGCTTAATTAGGAGCTTCGGCGCATGGATAACTTTTAAAATCAGAACTATTTTTTGCATCAACTTTCACCGCTAGGCCGAACTATTAAAAATAGTATCTATACCTAGCGGTGAAAGCATTATAAACATATTCACGCAACATTTTAATAGCAACATTGACAAGCTATAACCAATGTGATTAACTATAGGCTCATTATTCTGTACGTTGTACAGAGAAAGCCCACAGCGTTGACGTAAAGCTGTAAATACCGTTGGTATTCCTCGTTGAGGTAGTCAATTTCCCCCAGGGATACATTAGCTTTTAAGTATCCGTATTCAGTCCCATGAATATAGCTGTCCCGATCGCAACCATCGGTTTATAGGTTGTTCCCTTTGTGCTAGTAAAAGCACCCCTCTGTTAAGAGGTAAAACAAATCAGGCGAGATCAGTCCGAGCCTTATCTATTTGAACAGTAGATTAAACAGGGGCGAATAGGTGTATACCGCTAAGTCCTATTTTATTCAATAGGCTAGTTATTCTTACAATCCTCATTGATAGGGCTAAGATGGCATTTGATGTAAACAAGGACAAACAAAGCCTTAAAAGAACAAACTAAGGCGATTAGGAAAAGTTCTTACAAGAAAAGAAAGTCTAGGCTTGATCGTTATAAAGGCGAGATTTTGGCACTTCATAATGCTAAGGTAACCCCTACTGAAATACGGCGTTGGCTACGTGCTAAACGGATTAAGGTTGTCTTAACAACCGTTATACGATGGTTAGAAAAAAATGGCTCGCTTTCGTAAAACAGCACTCCCCGAAAAACAAGCTAAATCCGTCGCTAAGAGCTTACAAAAAAGTGGCTTTATTAAGTCTGTTAGAACACTTAGCAATTACGAGGAACGTCTTGTTCAAGTAGCCAAAAATATGGCCGAATATGGCCTAACTGGAGAGATTAAGGATTTAACCTCTCAGACAGCCATAAACTACCTAGAAATCCGAAGTCAAGAAATAGGCCAAAAAACCTTAGATATGGAGCGTCAGGCTATACAAGCCATGATGCACCAAATGGGTACTTTACCAGAGCAAGAAACGCTAACCGTTATTAAGTCTGAACACGAACAAATATTAGCTAGTAGAGCCTATACTCAAGAGCAAGTGGAAATGATTGCAGATAGTCAACGAGACAAACAGTCATTAGCTACCGAAATAGCCTATAGTGCAGGACTTCGAGCGCATGAGCTTTTAACCATCAGAACGGTTGAAGAACGCCAGGCGGATGAGAGGCCTTGTTTAGAAACCAAGTGGCAGGGTGCAGGGTCGAGAAGGTCAGCTTTATACGGTACATGGCAAAGGTGGCCTAGTTAGAGAAGTACTTATTCCTTATGACCTAGCGGAGCGATTAGAGCAAACTAGACTACCAGAGCCACTAGAAATAATAGATCGTGGAGTAAAGTACTAGGCACTTTATGATCTGTCAGGTGACAAAAAATGGAGTGACAGCTTCTCAAAAGCCGCTAATAGGGCATTAGGATGGTCAGAGGGCGCACATGGAGTACGCCACTGCTACGCTCAAGAACGTATGCACGAACTACAAACAAGTGGACTGCCCCGAGAACTAGCCTTAGAAACCATTAGCCAAGAAATGGGGCATTTTAGGCCAGAAATTACTGAAACCTACTTACGATAAATTGCTTTTAACTATGTAAGTCTATCCTGCATAATGTTGCACGGGACTACCAATTTCGTAGAAATTTGTATACGTCCATAGCGTGCCTATAATATTTTACACTTCCTACAGTTTACAAATGGACTACAAATAGTTTACAAACAGTCTACAATTACTCAACAGAAGCTATACACTATTTATACAATTATTTATTTAATTAAATAATTACGTATGTAAATAAATAACTGGAATGAAAAAAGCCTAGAAAGGCCTTTAATGGAAAAGGTTATTTTTATTATCATTAAAAAGATAAATTAGTTATCTAAAACTATATCTATCATAAAGAAATCTCTTGGATAATTATCTTCTTTAATATATAAATTATCGTTCACTTTAAACATAACTTTTAGTTTATTATTTAATTTCCAATGATAAGTATATAAATAATAAGAACCTACCTCTTTCCCCTCATATTCAACAATTTCTTTATTGACCTTTTCAAATGTTAAATCTAGTAGCTTATCAAAATCATCTGGAACAAATAAGGTTCTTAACTCATTAATATCAAACCTATTGTAATCAAATCCAATACTACCTCTATTCCATATTATTTTATCTTTACTACTATTGCGAAGAGTCACTTTTAATAATTCCTTCTTACTCATAAAGAAGGCACTCATTGGACCATTTTTAGGATAAAAAGGCTCAAATAAATCAAAAAACTTAGTTTTTCCTTGTTCTTCTAATAAACTATTATCAACTACTATCTGCATAGTAACTTTAATTGTTGTAATTAAATCCACTCTTTCTTGCTCTGTTAATGAATTAGTAAAATCAGGTTTAGACATAACTATTTTCCTATGTTCAGTACTGGCTATTTGCTGTGTATAGTCAAATTGAAAAAAAAAACAATAAACTTAAAAAACCATACAATATTTTCATAGGTAAAATCTCAGTATTTTAGTAAATAATTCAAAATATTATTTTTAATAATCAATAAACAATGAAGGAGTAATTATATCAGGGCCCTTTATCATTAATTGCAATCTATCTCCTAATGAACAATGGAAAGATCGGATTAACAAAGCCTATGAAAGTGTTAAAGCCACTGCTCAAGAATGTGCTAAAAATAAATCTGGAGGATATCTGGTAAACGCATGGAATAAATGGTATGAGGAAATAAAAACAACTGTCAATGCTTTTAACAAGTATCTCGCTAATACACCTAATTACAGAAATCTTGAGTGGCGATATATCAAAGCTATTCTATGGACTGAATCTGGTGCAAAACACAAGGCGTGGGATAGCAGACCAATGCAATTTGGTAATATAGGAGATCAAGGAAAAGGTGATTTGCTTTCACCAGATCCAATAAAAAAACAAGAATATGAGTTAATTGTACCAAAAAATTATAGAAAAAATATAGATACAGGTGCTCATAATATCCACCTAGGTATTGCTTATCTACTTAAAAGACTAGCGAACTTCGGCTTTGAATCAAAATTAGATCCTAATAAAACCATTTATTCTATCAAGGTAAAAGCTGGTGATAGTTTTGATAGAATCGCAAAAAACAACAAAACCACTGTTGAAATATTAAAAAACATGAATCCACAGGTTAATCCCCATAATTTAAAAACGGGGATTAATCTCAAATATAGAAAAGGCGCCATAAAACGTACAATTACAGGCTGGAAAGAGATATCTACCATGTCGCTAGCCATGTACTATAATGGCAACAGAGATAAATTTTACTGTGCAAAGCTTAATTATGTATTGAAGTTCATATAATAGGAGAAATAAAAGTGAATATTATTAAATATTTTGGAATATGTTTATTAGCTTATTTACCATTATCGGCATTAGCAGCTCAAACAAGTTCTATAGCAAGCGAGTGGGATTTACGTATGGAATGCAGCAACAGTACTCCATCCGAAGCAGATATGACAGAATGCCTTAAAGCTAAAGCATTAAAAAGTCAGAAAGAATTACAAAATACTGAAGAAAAATTGATTAAGAAAATTTCTAAATGGGATGAAGACCCCAGCTATATCAATATAGCAAAAGCAAATTTGACTGCAGCAAACAAAGAATTTATTAAGTACCGTGATACCCAATGCAAATTTAATTATTCTCTGGGAGGAGGTTCAATCGAAAATGCACTTGAAATGCTTCTTTTTTCCTGTATAGCTGAGCTCAATAACAGACGAAACCAACAACTAATAAATTTAATGTCATATATATCAATTAAATAGATATCATGAATATATAATTTAAAATATGTATAAAATTTAAGGGTTTTTAGTTTTACTAAAAGCCCTTAAAAAAATTCTGGTGTATCCAACAGGGATCGAACCGGTGATCTCCGGCTTCGGAAACCGAACCGCTATTGAAATATTACAAAATATGAATCCCGAAGTGGTTAATCCTTGGAATTTAAAAATTGATATGAAACTCAAATATAGAAAAAGAGCCATAAAACGTGTAATTACAGGCTGGAAAGACATATCTACCATTTCGATAGCCAAGAACTATAATGGCAATAGAGATAAATTTTACTGTGCAAAGCTTAATTATGTATTGCAGTTTTTACGAAAGGATAAATAAAAGTGAGTATTATTAAATATTTTGGAATATGTTTATTTACTTATTTACCATTATCGGCATTAGCAGCTCAAACAGTTTCTATAGCAAGCGAACGAGACTTACGTATAGAATGCAGCAACAGTACTCCATCCGAAGCAGAGATGACAGAATGCCTTAAAGCTAAAGCATTAAAAAGTCAGAAAAAATTACAAAATACTGAAACAAAATTGATTAAGAAACTTTCTGAATGGTATGAGGAACCCAGTTATATCAATAAAGCAAAAGCAAATTTGACTGCAGCAAACAAAGAATTTATTAAGTACCGTGATGCCCAATGTAAATTTAATTATTCTCTGGGAGGAGGTGCAATCGAAAATGCACTTGAAATGCGCCTTTTTGCCTGTATAGCTGAACTCAATAACAGACGAAACCAACAACTAATAGATTTAATGTCAGATATATTACCTAAATAGATATCATGAATATATAATTTAAAATATGTATAAAATTTAAGGGCTTTTAGCAAGACTAAAAGCCCTTAAAAAATTCTGGTGCACCCAACAGGGATCGAACCTGTGACCTCCGGCTTCGGAAACCGACACTCTTCCAACTGAGCTATGGATGCTGATAAATATTAAGAGTGGCAGATTTTAGCCCAAATCAGACAGTTTGGCAAAAGCAATTTATATCCATATAACATAAAAATTATCCTCCGCCTATTTCTAAAAAGCAACCATATGAAATTAAATATTTTATTCATATTTTTATTCATACTGGTAATAATCACACAAAATGAGAGATTAATTGCAGTAAATTTGGCATACGTAAAATTTTTGTGCTATGTTTAATAACTTTGGTGCATTAAATTTTGTTTTATAACAAAGAAATACCCCTACAGACAGCTGTCAGGTCTGTTTAACAGGCCACATATATGTATTCTGATTCATGTTCATTTATCCGTCCTCTTCCTGCCAGTACTGCACTGGATGTTATTGGTGATGTGCATGGCGAGTGGGAAGCTTTACAGCAATTATTGCACTTTCTCGGTTATGATGAGAACGGACGGCATAAACATGGCAGAAAACTGGTATTTGTCGGCGATTTATGTGATCGCGGACCGGATAGTCCGGCTGTACTCGACTGGGTAATTCAAGCAGTCGCAGCTGAAAATGCATTTACTATCATTGGCAATCATGAACTGAATTTATTGATTGATGATCCTAAAGACGGTTCGGGCTGGTATTTTGACAACCGTCCGCAGGATGAAACACGTTTTGCACCATGGCAGCATTATCCGAAAGACAAGCGCAGGCAACTACAGGAAACCATGGCACAATGGCCATTGATTCTGCAACGCGACGATTTACGCATTGTACATGCCGCATGGCTACCGGAAAGCATTGATAAACTGATTCATTGTGGTGAAAAATCTCTGATTAAACAGTATCACTACTGGGAGAACCGTTTTTTTGATGATTTCCGCCAGACTGAATGGTACGAATCTTATATACAGGAAACACAGCAGCTAAAAACAGAACTGGAAGATGAAAACTACACCATGCCATTTCAGCCCGGTGTTGCTCATTATGATTTATTACGTAGCTGCCATAATCCTATACGTGCACTGACCAGCGGTATTCAGGCTTTAACTCAGCAACCATTTTATATAAACGGCCGCTGGCGATTTACAGTAAGAAAACCGTGGTGGCAGCAATATACTGATCCGGTGGCGGTAATTATCGGGCATTACTGGCGCAGCTGGTATGGCACAGCAGGCGTAGCCGAGCATCGCAAAGATCTGTTTCCGGAACCACCAACTCACTGGCTGGGTAAGCAGCAACAGGTATTCTGTGTGGATTTTTCCATAGGTGCCCGCTGGCGTGAGCGCAAAAATGCCATCTTACCGGCAGACAGCCGGATGCATCTGGCCGCATTGCGCTGGCCGGAAAATCTCATCATGTTAAATAGTGGTAAATACTGCCCTGCTGAACACAACCGCTGAATAATCCTGCCAGTCAACAATACATTTGTTATAATGAACGTTTTTACAGCAAAACAGTATATGCAAAAAGGATAATAACTCCGGCAAATGCTGTTTATACATTAATCTGCAATCCACTTTGGTATAGCACACTGGACATTGTTTCAGATGGTGCCGTTGCATCATTATGCCGGTATCAGAGTAATGAATGTATGCCGGATACTGCCATACATTCATGTATACCAGAGATTATTTACTCAATACCAGAATGACAGACACCAACTCCTCTTCCAATCAAGTTAAACGCCATCTGAAAACCCGCCATCTGTCAATGATTGCCATTGGCGGCAGTATTGGTACGGGATTATTCATGGCTAGCGGCAGTGCCATTCACGATGCCGGGCCGGGAGGAGCACTGCTGGCGTATATGGCTATCGGGATTATGGTGTATTTCCTGATGACCTCGCTCGGGGAAATGGCAACTTATCTGCCTACCTCCGGTTCATTCTCTACATATGCCGCCCGTTTTGTGGATCCGTCACTGGGATTTGCACTGGGCTGGAACTACTGGTTTAACTGGGTGATTACCGTTGCAGCCGACATTTCCATAGCTTCATTGGTCATTACCTACTGGGAACCATTGCGCTTTATGCCGGCATGGAGCTGGAGCCTACTGTTTTTTGCTCTCGTGTTTCTGCTGAATATTTTATCTGTACGAGCCTACGGCGAATCAGAATACTGGTTCGCTCTGATTAAAGTAGTTACGGTAATTGTGTTTCTGGGCGTGGGTGTACTGACTATTTTCGGTATTCTTGGCGGCCAGTATATAGGCTTAAGTAATTTCACTATCGGCGATGCACCGATTCTCGGACATGGCTGGTCAGGCGGATTTTTTACCGTACTCGGTGTATTTCTGATTGCCGGTTTCTCATTTCAGGGAACAGAGCTTATCGGTATTACTGCCGGTGAGTCAGAAAATCCGCAGGAAAGTATTCCCAAAGCAATCAAACAGGTTTTCTGGCGCATTCTGATTTTTTATATTCTGGCTATGCTGGTAATTGGTCTGCTTATTCCTTATAACAGCGATGCTCTGCTTGGTGCAGATGTGGATCAGGTTGCAAAATCGCCCTTTACACTGGTATTTGAGCGTGCCGGTCTGGCTTTTGCCGCAGCCATAATGAACACTGTGATTCTGACTTCTATTCTTTCTGCCGGCAATTCCGGTCTTTATGCATCTACCCGTATGTTGTATGCAATGGGTAAAGACGGCATGGCTCACCGCACTTTTGCTGAAGTAAACCGTCGCGGTGTACCTGTGCTGGCACTGCTGGCAACAGCAATTGTCGTACTGGCTATTTTCCTGCTGGAAAGTGTCGATGAAGGTGCATACGAATACATTGTTGCGGCATCCGGTCTTACCGGTTTTATTGCCTGGCTGGGTATTGCCATCAGCCACTATCGTTTCCGGCGTGCTTTTGTGCGGCAGGGTAATGATGTGAATTCTCTGGTTTATCGTGCCAAATGGTTTCCGTTCGGCCCCATTTTGGCGCTTTTACTGTGTATTCTGGTGATAATCGGACAGGACAGCCAGTTACTATTGCATGGTGATTTTAAATGGCAGCGCTTTGCCATCACCTATATGGGGCTGCCGGTATTCGCAGCATTCTATCTGTATCACAAGTTACGCTACCATACTCGTAAAGTACCTCTCGACCAGGTGAATCTCAGCAAACATATCGATTAAAACCGGTATTTACATTAATCATACAGACTACAGGCAGCCACAACTGGCTGCCTGCTGCATTTTCAGCTAACATTAAGCCCGTTGATTTATCATTTATTGCAGTCAGAATCTCATGCTTACCTATACCCCCGCAAAATCCGGCAGTTCACCTCACATGAACAAAAAACGTTCATGGCTGCTGCTGTTACTGGTATTTGTGTGGCTGTGGCCGGGTGTACTGCATCATGATTTATGGACACCGGGTGAACCCTATCTGTTTACTACCGTCAGTCAGTGGCAAACTTCAAACTGGGCAGTTCCGACTATTTTTGGCGAGATAAACTGGGATGCTTCTCCCTTATATACATGGCTGGCTGCCTTATGTCAGCATTTATTCAGCCCGAAACGGATGGATGTCTATGAAGCCACCCGTCTTACCAATGTTATCCTCATAGTACTCACGTTTTCCTGTATTGGCGGTTCTGCGCGAGAATTTCTCGGGCGAGGCTATGGCCGGATTGCGGTACTGATTTTATTAGGATGTACCGGTCTGCTGATACCGGCACACTTTATTAACGACAGCATGATTCTCTGTCTTGGTGCATCCATGTGCTGGTATGGTTTTGCGCTGGCGGAACGGCGTATTATGATGGCCAGCATGATGCTCGGCGGCGGTCTGGCAGTTCTGTCTTTAACCGGCAGTTTACTCTGGCCGCTATTGCTGATTCTGATCGCATTCAGTCTGCTGCTGCATTCGAAATGGCAAAGCCGGCGCTACCATCTGGTATTACTCATCTCCCTGCTCTGTGCTTTACCGCTGATGCTGATCTGGCCACTGGCCTTACATCAGACCGCTGCCAATATATTCAATTTGTGGTGGCAATACCATGCCCTCGCACCATTCGGCGGTTTCCGCCATTTTGAGGCACATTTCTCACTTGGGTATTACCTGAAAAATCTAATCTGGTTTGCTTTCCCTGCATGGCCATTAGCCATCTGGACAGCTACACGCTGTAAACTGAACAATCTGCGCTGGGGTATTCTCGGTATTATCTGGCTGAGCCTGTCTCTGCTTGTATTTGCTCTGCTGCCACAGCAATATCAGGATTTATTAGTATTTCTCCTGCCACCGCTGGCTGTATTAGGAGCAGCACAGCTGGATGCCCTGCGTCGCAACGCCATAGCATTTCTCAACTGGTTCGGCATTATGGCTTTCGGCTTTCTGGCTGTATTTCTCTGGCTGGGCTTTATTGCCATGAATTACGGCTGGCCGGCCAAACTGGCCGAACGGGCAGTTTATTTCAGCCCGTACTACCGCTACGATGTAAACTACTTTCCGGTAATTGTTGCCTGCGTACTGACTCCATTATGGCTATGGGCCATTACCCGCCAGCATATCCGCGGCAGACAGGCAGTCACTAACTGGGCTGCCGGCGTATTACTGGTATGGTCACTGCTGCTTACTCTGTTCTTACCATGGCTGGATGCAGCCAAATCCGCCCGGCCGGTTGTCCAGCAAATGCAAAACAGTCTGAGCGAAGAACAACAACAGGCTTTTATTAATATGCATGACTGCATCAGCGTTAACCAGAATAGCTTTAGCATGCGTATTGCATGGCAGCAATATAGCTGGATTCCTCTGCTGCCGGATAATCCGCACTGTAACTATCGTCTAATCAGCAGAGACTCCAAAACCACTCCGCCGCCTGAATGGCATGAAATCTGGTCTGGTGCCCGTCCGCGTGAAAAAAACAACATCATCGCCTTGTGGGTTAAATCCACTGCAACAAAGGAATAACAATTATGAATACTCCAGTAGAGCAACAAACCAGTCTGCCGGCCACACCCGCCAACGTCGATGCCGGCGAAATCGACAAATTCAGCCAGCTAGCACATAAGTGGTGGGACAAAGAGAGCGAGTTTAAACCTCTGCATGACATTAATCCCTTGCGGCTCAGTTTTATTGATAGTTATGCCCGGCTGGCCGGTAAAGATGTACTGGATGTAGGCTGCGGCGGCGGAATTCTGAGCGAAGCCATGGCAAAAGCCGGTGCCAGCAGCGTTACTGGTATCGATTTAGCCAAAAAATCCCTGAAAATCGCCCAGTTACACGCTATGCAGGAACATGTCGGCAACGTAAGCTACCGTATGGTCAGTGTAGAAGATTTAGCCGCAGAAATGCCGGCCGGCTTCGGAGCAGTTACCTGTATGGAGATGCTGGAACATGTACCCGATCCGGGCAGTGTAGTGCATGCCTGTGCACAATTAGTCCAGCCTGGCGGCGTAGTTTGTTTTTCCACTATCAACCGCAATATCAAATCATACATGCAAGCCATCATTGCAGCAGAATACATCTTGCAACTGATGCCGCATGGCACCCATGATCATCGCAAATTCATCACGCCGGCAGAACTGGCACGCCTGTGTCGTCAGGCTGGTCTGGAATGGCTGGGTAGCAGTGGCTTTACCTACAACCCGTTGACCAGACGCTATCACCTTACCGACAGTCTGGATGTCAATTACATGATTGCCTGTCGCCGTCCTTTAGATTAATAACTGCCTATGTAAAAAGCCGGTATCATAACCAGATACCGGCTGCTGTAACTGTTCCTGAATCACCGCCTGTAGCTACTGCCCTACCAGTGACTTCATAACAGTAACAGTCGACCAGTCAATACTGTCGAGCAGATTTTTTACCACCAAGCCCAGTTCTGTATCACCCTCAATTTTCAGCCGGCGATTGAAAAACAGCGTATCCGGATCTTCCTGCCGCAACAGCATCTTCATAAAATCGGCGGTATTAGCACTCAGACACAAATCCACTACATCAGCAGCATCAGCAGCCATAAAACGCTCGTTGTCGGCACTGAAACATAAATCCAGCCCCAAATCCGATACCACAATCCGGAAATGACGTCCGGCCAGCAAAGACATATCTGCCAGTAGTATCTCTCTTCTGAGTAACTGATTTAAGGTATTAACCAATACCCATGCCGGTGGTTTTGCCGGCAGTACTGAAATTATCTTTTTCAAAAATACCGGCATTACTTTATCAGGCACCTGCATGTATCATCCCTTCGCATTGATTAATTCCGGCTTTACCATACCAGTAACCATCCACCAGTACATTACCTGCATGCATTTTGAGCTCAGATAAAGCAGAAGTTGCCTTTTTTGCTCCGTCCAGAACCTGCTGATGCAATTCAATCACTTCCGCCATATACTCTTTTTGCGGAGAAATTCTTAAATATTTCACACCAATAGCCATCAGCTGCTGATAACTGGCAAGTAAAGAATGATAGCCGGCAGACATTGTCTGAATCCCGTTAATAGTCAGAAAAGCCTGTTTTTCGCGTGTATTCAGCAGCAGACCATCAGCATGTTCCAGACATTTGAATTCACAACTGTCTTTTTTCAGATTGTAATGCCGTGCGGTAAAACAGCGTGAAGAATAAGCCAACGGCAATTTTCCCCAGCCAAATACCTCACAGGTCATATCCGGCACTGCCGCAATCATCTTGGCCAGCCGGTCTGCGCCCAGCTCAACCGGAGCAATCCAGCGATAAGCCCCCAGCGACTGCATCAATGCCAGCGTCTGCTCGTTATAAATATTCAGTGCCTGCCCCGCAACAAAAGGAATTCCCTTTGCATGCAGCAGCCTCACCGCAGCAAGATCATTAGCCTCTACCTGAAAATCAGCTTGTTCTGTCATTTTACGCAGCCGCTTTAAATCAGATTCACTCTCCAGCAGCACCTGTGATGATAAAATCACCTCATGCCCGCTGGTAGCAACATCATGAGCCAAATCAATCCAGTCGGCTACTTTCAGCTCCTGCCGGCGGGAACATACCGTCTCACCCATATAAACCGTTTTTAGTGGCTGCTCAGCCATCTGCCGGTAAAAATCCACAATCTGCTGCTTATGCCAGAAAAACAGAATCGGCCCTAACGATAAAGCCAGTTTACCCTGTTGCATCATCTACATTCCCTTATCATTTCCACGGCCGGTTATAAGCACCCAGCGTTACCTGCTGGCCTTCTGAGACTTTGGCCAGTGCCTGCTGCCACAACGGATTAACACTAAACTGTTCCGGACTTTGTATTGCCATATCCAGAGCCTGCCGTAATACCTTAGTGACCTGAGCTGTATAGGCCGGACTGCGCTGCCTGCCTTCCACCTTAATCGCCGCCACACCGATTTCCAGCAATTGCGGCAAAATTTCTATAACATTCAGACTGGTTGGTTCTTCCAGCGCATAATACGTTTCCTGATTTACCTGAAACCGCCCTTTGCACAAAGTCGGATAACCGGCCGGCTCATCCACACCATACCGGTCAATCAGAATATTATTCAGCCGCGCATCCATCCCGTTGTTATGCTGCTCCCAGCGAACATATTTTGCCGGTGAACACACACCGAAAGTATTAGGTGACTCTCCCGTTACATAACTTGAAAGCAGACAACGTCCCTCTACCATCACACACAAACTGCCAAACCCGAACACCTCAATTTCCACAGAAGTATGTTTAATTACCTGTTCCACCTGAGGTAAAGTCAGCACCCGCGGCAATACCACCCGTTTAATACCAAACAGCTCCTGAGCCAGATTAATCGCCTCATAATTCGTAGCCGACCCCTGTACCGACATATGCAATGCTAGCTGAGGATGTTTTTTTCGCGCATAAGCCAGCATCCCCAGATCAGCCAGAATAACCGCATCCACGCCCAGCTCAGCCGCTGTATCCACAGCCTGCTGCCATTTCAGTACATCGCCGGCCTGTGCATAAGTATTAATTGCCATCAGCACCTTACGCCCGTACCGATGTGCATAAGCAATTCCCTCAGCGGCTGACTTATAGTCAAAATTCAGACCGGTAAAATTGCGCGCATTAGTTGCATCCTTCAGCCCCATATAAACCGTATCCGCTCCATGGTCTACTGCCATTTTCAGCGCCGGTAAATTACCTGCCGGGCACACCAGTTCAGGTATTTTCCTACTCATCTGTTTTCACCAACCCCATAAATAAAAACATCAATCAGCAGGTATCAATACCTGCACAAATGCAGAATTAAAACATCTAATACAATCGAATTTATTGACAATAAACAAGCAAAAATTAAATCAAAATATTTTTAATATTTATTTAACCAATAGATACATAAATAAATAAAAAGTTTAATAAAAATAACAGTGGACATAAGAATGATTGTCTAAATAAGCTGGCTTTTGCCGTAGTTTTATTTCCCGAATCACCATAGCGCTTCCATTTATCTGCCACAAAATATGTTATGCTGTACCGCATAGTTCATATAGTTAATGTCTGAAGGTAGGGAGAACCAAATGGCAATACCAGAATCTAAACAAGAACTAATTGAAGCAATTAATAAAAACTATACACTACTGACCAAAAAGCTGGCTGCTGTTCCTGAACAGAAAGCCTATCTGCCTCTGATGGAAGGCCATGCTAAAGGTACAATGATGAGTGCTGCACAACTTGTGTCTTATTTAATTGGCTGGGGAGAACTGGTACTGTCATGGCATAAACAGGAACAGTCAGGGCAGAAAATTGCCTTTCCGGAAGCAGGATATAAATGGAATCAACTGGGATTACTGGCACAGAAATTCTATCGTGATTATCAGGACATCACCGACTTCAAACAGCTACTCTCTCTTCTGGAGACCAACAAAAAGAATCTGATTTCACTTATTGATAGCTTTAGTAATGAAGAGCTGTATGGCTCGCCCTGGCATGAAAAATATACACGCGGACGCATGATTCAGTTTAATACCTCATCCCCTTATAAAAATGCCACAGGACGATTGAATAAATTACTAAAAAAAATTGCCGAATAACTTATTTATTTTTAAAATTTACCGAAATATTTATATAGATTAAACTGTGTCAATTTAGCTTATTTTCTATTGTCCATGATCTAAAAATATTCCTATCTATAATAATATCAATCTTATATTTAAGAAAAAAATTTTATTTTAATAGTATTTTTTTAATCTATTCTAATCATTCAACTATTATTCTCAGCTATTTTTAATAATGATTAAAATATTATTCTGTAAAACTATCAATTAATTATAAAATTTCAACTATTCTCTAAATAGATAGTTAAATTAAAATACTTCAAATAAAATCAGTTATAAGTATGGATATAAATACTTTTTATCTATTTATTAATTTAGTCAGTTCACTATTTTGTGATAAATATAATCAGCTTTCTGCCACTAATTTAACTCATATTCGATTAAACAGATTAATGTCAGACATAAATATACACAGCCATGTATTTAATGTTATTAAACAAATTAAATACACGGCGATATATCAGACTATCAATACATACATTATTAATTTTTACTTTTTGTTTTGAACTCAGCCCCCAATTGTTCCTGTTGCATTGAAGAGTAAGTTGCATATGTAGGTGTTCCGCGATTTTTCATACACAGAACAAACATAGGCTCATTAAAAAAAAGTTTGTCAGAGCCTCTCAATTTAATCCGGTTTTCCGGCTTTGATGCTAAATCAACGCAATATGATTGATTTTGTTTTCTCAACTCCTTCATTTGCGGCGACTCGGCATTATAGTAATCATCGTCAGCTTTTAAATATTTTTTTATTGCTTCTCTTTCTGCATATTCACCATTGTACCAGTCAGGTAAACTGCAACCACTTAAACATACACCGATACCGACAACAATGAGGAAATGGATTTTAGTTATTCGGATCTGCATAATATTTCTTTCCTTCAAATTCAAAATAGCGTCTGCCATGGATTTCGTGAATCGGTATCTGCGTGATTTTAATTATTTTTTTCGTTTTCCGATCAATTGTTGTCATATTTCCATCACGATCAACCATATTAATATTTCCATCTGCGCCAATTACATAAGCCTTTGGTAATGACGGATTAATATACCGTCCATCTTGATTCAGCTTAGGTTTACCTACAGTCATTGCAACGATTGCGAACTCAGGATTTGGAATAGGTCTGCCGGTATTTTTATCAATAGCAACATTGCCAGCTGAATCCTGCAAAGTCTCATCAAGGTAATAAGCACCATTATAAGTAATATATTTGTTGGATAGACTGCATCCGCTTAATAATATACCGACACTGGTCAGAATCAGTAAGCGAATATTTACGACTCGTTTCTGCATATTTTTCTTTCCTCCAAATGCAAAATAGCGTTTACCATTAATCTCATAAATCAGTAACTGCAGTTTTTATAACCATAAGTATTAGCCTGCTTTATACAGTTTTAATTTATGCAAAATACATCATTTCAGACCGTTAATAACTGCATTCATACCTGATAAATTTATTTCGGATATAAATACAATTTTATTTTATAGATATTAACACAAATATTACAATATAAAACAAAATAAGATATAAAAGACTGAAATTACTTACATTACTCACTTATCTTTCGCTCTTCATCATTTTTTTTGCTGCATTGAGGCATAAGATTCATATGTAGGTGTGCCACGATATTCCATACACCCAATAAACATAGCTTGATTGACAACACCATTTGGATAACCGTCCCTTGCAATCCGGTTTTCTGGCCTAGATGCTAAATCTGAACAATATTTGTCATTATGCTTTCTCAGCTCTTGCATTTGCGGCGATTCAGAATTGTAATAATTATCTCTATTTCTCTGTCTTTCTTTAATCGCTGATTTTTCAACATAATAACCATTGTACCAGTCGGAGATACTGCAGCTGCTCAGGAATATTGCAATACTTGTCAGGATAAGTAAGCGAAGTTTAACTGTTCGAATCTGCATAATATTTCTTTCCTGCCAATTTGTGTCGACATGTAAGATAATGCTTTTGCAGTAGCTGAATTCGCTACAAAACCTATTTTTTCAAACTCAGAAAATGTGCATTATTTAACAATCAATTTTATTGTTACTCCATAGCATTTTGTGATGAATAATTTAATACTAGTTAAACAGAGGTTACTGTTGTGGATGGTATTATGCTGGTATTTTAAAAATACCTTCACATTGTTTTTGCGACTTAGCTCGATAAACAATTTCATTTCCATATACATCATATTGTTAAACCGGATTTAATGAAATTTTAGACTGCTTTGCAGGAACACTAACAGCTTGTTCTTCTACATAGTCGTTTCAATCGTTCCCTTTCCTTGTTCAGGATTAGTGTTATTGGAAAAAGGTTAAAATCTCCCTAGATTGATAGAGTGCGAATGGATTATTTGCAATTGATGAATTGAAAAAGTATTGATGTCATGCACTGCATTATTGATACTATTGCTTCTGTTTAATATAAAATTATCTAGGATATAAAAAACATTACCGTCGATTATTAACACATTGACTTTATAAATATTAATGATATTACGAATTTGCTTTTTAATCGAAAAATATCTATCAGATTTTACATCACCAGAAACCAAATATAAGAAGTTTAAAAGTAATGTAAGTATCACTAATTATATCATCGTTATTTTTCTGTATGTTTAAAATACAATAGTAAGTATTTTAATTAATATGTATAAATTTGCTAATTAATTCATCAAAATAGAACGGTATATGTCATAGTTTTCAACCTCATAACAAACAATATTTACTTTTTCTATACATGGGTAATTAGATAGATTATTTTTGATCGTTTGTAAGGCAATTTCTGCCGCTTTATCTTTTGGAAATTTATAAATACCAGTACTTATATTAGGAAATGAAATGGTTGTAACACCATTTTCATAAGCAAGTTTAAAACAGTTTATGTAACAATTTATTAATAATTCAACTTCTTTATGACTACCGTCATTCCAACGAGGGCCTACGGTATGGATGACATATTTAGCGGGTAGATTACCTGCAGTAGTAATTACAGCTTCCCCCACTTTACAACCTCCTTGCTTAGCTCGTATTTTTTGACATTCATCTAGAATTTTTTTCCTCCAGCACGATGAATTGCACCATCAACACCACTTCCTCCTAATAAAGAACTATTTGCTGCATTTACAATCGTATCAACAGGAATTTTAGTAATATCACCCTGAATAATTTCTATTTTATTTTTCATTTAATAATATTTCCAAAAATTGCTTAATTGAATCTTCTTGTTTTTGAATTTCGATTGGTTCTAAAAGTACATTCATTACTTGCTTATCAATAAGTAGATCATAAATGTCAATATCTAGCCAGCCTTTTGACCAGATATCAATACCTGCAATTTTTCCATTTCCTTCAATTACAACTCTTTCTAAACTTCCAAAGTCTCTCTTCGGATATGAGCTGTAAGTCAATTTATAGTTACTTAATTGAGGAGCAATATTATTTTTAAAATAGCGCATATCCATCATATTAATCCTTTATTTTTTATCAAGAATATTGATATTAATGACATTCGGTGTTAATGAACCTCCTTTTTATACTAATATTTATCATTGATAATATCAATGCATTTATTACCTTATTTTATATAAATTTCAAACAAGTACCCGCTACCCTCACTTTTACTTCTTTCCCAAAATCTATTTCTATTGTGAAATAAACTAATAATGTTATTTATTACAATTAATGCTCATGCAAATTTATTATTTCTTAAAACGTTTTATATAATCTCTGTAATAGGGATTTTCTACGGGATGATCAGTATAATTTCCATTCGCATCAATATAACGTCCACGTTCATCTACCAAATATTGTGCAGGTGGCTCAGCATACCAGCCAGAAGGATATACTACTACCCGACTACCCTGATATCCGTTTAATGCTAGCAGTTTCTCAAATCGTGAAGCATCTGTACTACATCCACATAATATACACAATATAATAAATCCAACTAAGCTAAATTTCTTAATATTACTTGCCACTTTATACTCCATTTTGTCTATTTAAAAATTGTCTGAGACTAATATACTTTCTTCTCATACATGCAATTGAGGCAGGTGTATAAACGTTAGCCAACCGCTCATTTTCAGCTTAATCATTGCTGCTAATATTCAGCTAGAGGCGTTTTAGAAACTTATAGCTGAGTCCATTCAATTATCCAAGCACAAATTCATATCTATCAGAAACTTAATTCTAATATGATACTCAACAATTTTTAAAAACCTTTTCTCTTCATACATTCTATTCTTGCAGGTCCATAAACGTTAGCCATCCATTCATTCCTTGCTTCAGAACCCTGGGGGTCATTTGGGTCAGGCAAAGTTAATTCAAGCTCTTCAAAACATTCATGATGAGCTTTATTTCTTGCTGGTGATGACCAGCCCGGACCATTCCAGAATCTTATAGCTGCTTCCATGCAACCTTCCAAGCACAAACATACACTTAACAAAAATATAATTTTAATGCAGTGTTTCATGATAATGCATTCCTTCCTTAGGTTTAGTTTGCCTTACCAGAATAGGCTAGTTTCTTTTATTTCAGTTGCACTAGTATGCAAAAATCATCTTTTAGATATCGATACAGCCCTGTGTTCACTCTTTTAATATTACTATTATAAAATTCAGCTCTAGGCTAATTTATCAGATTACAAAATCATAAGCTGTTAATGTCTAGCTTGAACCATTATAGAAACTTAATTTAAAAACCTTTTCTCTTCATACATTCTGTTGTTGCAGGTATATAAACGTTAGTCATCCATTCCTCCCATGCTTCAGAACCCGGTGGGTAGTGTGGGGCAGGCACAGTTAATTGAAGCTCTTCAAAACATTCATGATAAGCTTTGTTTTCTGCTGGTGATGACCAGCCCGGACCATTCCAGAATCTTATAGCTGCCTCCATACAACCCTCCAAGCACAAACACATACTTAACAGGAATATAATTTTAATGTGGTGTCTCATGATAATGCATTCCTTCCTGAGGTTTCGTTGGCCTTACCAAAATAGGCTAGTTTCTTTTATTTCAGTTGCACTAGTATGCAAAAATCATCTTTAAGATATCGATATAGCCCTGTATTCAATCTTTTAATATTACTATTATAAAATTCAGCTCAAGGCTAATTTATCAGATTACAAAATCATAAGCTGTTAATGTCCTGCTTGAACCATTATAGAAACATTTTTTAAAAACCTTTTCTCTTCATACATTCTAATGATGCAGGTGTATAAACTTTACTAAGCCATTCATTACTTGCTTCAGAACCCGGTGGGTAATGTGGGTCAGGCAAAGTTAATTGAAGCTCATCAAAACATTCCTGATCAGCTCTATTTCTTGCTGGTGATGACCAGCCCGGACCATTCCAGAATCTTATAGCTGCCTCCATGCAACCCTCCAAGCACAAACACATACTTAACAGGAATATAATTTTAATGTGGTGTCTCATGATAATGCACTCCTTCCTGAGGTTTCGTTGGCCTTACCAGAACCGGTATTGATGGGTTTGTATCATTTTTATTATGATTTGGACCTTCAAACCACTTGTCTCTAAAATCTTTATAATAAGGATTATTAACTTCAATATTACCTGTTAAATTACCATTCTTATCTATATTTCTGCCATAACTATCTTTCAAAAATTTATAAGGTATTTCTCTGAAATAACTACTATGCGAATACATGAATTATTTGTTTTCTACTCTTTATCTCAAACCGTAAAGTATCTGTACTGCATCCACATAATATAACAAATCCAACTAAGCTAAATTTCTTAATATTACTTGCCACTTTATACTCCATTTTTGTCTATTTAAAATTTGTCTGAGACTAATAAACTTTTCTTCTTATTCATGCTATTGATGCAGGTGTACAAACGTTAGTCAACCACTCATTTTCAGCTTCATCATATGCTGCTAATGTTCAGCTTGAAGTGTTCTAGAAACTTATAGCTGAGTCCATTCAATTATCCAAGCACATATTCATATCTATCAGGAATATAATTCTAATATGGTACTCAACAATTTTTAAAAACCTTTTCTCTTCATACATTCTATTGATGCAGGTGTATAAACGTTAATAAGCCATTCACTATATGCTTCAGAATACAAGGGGACATTTGGTTTAGGCACAGTTAATTGAAGCTCATCAAAACATTCCTTACTAGCTTTCTTATGTGCTGCTGATATCCAGCCCGGACCATTCCAGAATCTTATAGCTGCGTCCATACAACCCTCCAAGCACAAACACATACTTAACAGGAATATAATTTTAATGTGGTATTTCATGATAATGCACTCCTTTCTGAAGTTTAGTTGACCTTACCAGAATCGGGATTGATAGGTTTATATTGTTTTTATTTTGCATTGTACCTTCAAATCTTTTTTTCTTATAATCTAAATAATAAGGATTTATATTTTTCTTTTTAACTGGCTAATTACTATTAGCGTCTATACTTCTGCCAAAACTATCTTTCAAATGTCCTATCTGGTATAAAACTACAGGGCTGGCTGTGGCTGTTGCTATCCCGCCTATGCTGATAGTTGGGGAGGATAAACCTGCTCCTATCAAATTTAATAGTTTTAATAAATGATTAAATTTAATCATTATTAAATATATGATAATACAATTTGAATTACCCAGCTGACAAAATAAATTTTTGGATAATTTTTTATCATATCCTAAGCAAGACTATATAAACCGATAATGAATAATACATGTTAAAAGGTCTGCATCGTCCAGCACCGGTAACAATAAATATTTGTTAAACCTTTTAGCACCATATTGATCGAGTTCTTTTCCTGTAAATATATTTTTCGGAGATTGATAGCTTATTCTTGTTTTATGTTTAAACTTTGTTAACCAATTATACTTTGAAAATTAGGAAGATAAGCAATGTTATATTCTAATATATTTATTCTTAATCCTAATTCCGAAATTACTACTATCCTTATAATATTGCTATATACCGCGAAATTATTTATTATAATCCTTTTATATATTATAAGTTTATTATATGCTAGGCGAATTTATTGCTCACATTGCAGGAAATATCATTCAAGAATTTTGTAGAGGTTTTATAGAATTAGGATGGTCAAAAGATACTTTTAAAAGGAAACTATATTGGACTTCTTTTATTATTTTAAATATTGTTATGTTTGCATTTCTCTTAATATTTAACAAGGGGCCTATTACTATAACAGATGGTTTGATACTCTTTTTGACTTCATCTTTCCTTTCATTTTTGATTATAAATTTTTGTTGGGGTATATGGCGCTTCATTAAAGAATGGTTGAAGGTATCTAGTCGATAATAATCTCAATTCACTTGTTAATAAACAATTGACAGGTAATCCCCACCAATTTTGTGTAAAACAAAGTATTATTTCATTAGAATATTAAAATAATTTAATTATACTTATATTAATAAGAATACTTATAAAAATATAAATTAATGTTTATATTATTTTCTAATTTATTAGTTTTTAAATCAATTTTTCCTAAATATATTTTTCTCTCATAATAACAGAATCCTTCATCGAAAGTACCGTTTATATAGGTAAAAAATATACTGTCCCCTTTTTTCACATAATTAGGTACAAGTGCATGGTAGTTATGCTTATTACTAGTATCATGAAGTTCATATTCGATACCAGAGTCTCCATAATAATCATATTTAAATATATATGTTCCATACTGATCATCAATTCTGCCGGTAAATATAAATATAAACCATATTGCTTAACCTGAAATAAACAATGATAAAAGTATAAATACACTAAATATTTTATGTTTCCAAATCCATTTCATATTTGTCTTTCTCTTCCCTTATATAATATTATGTTAACTACCACAGGATACTTAAATCCAGATCTCATTCTCTTAAATATCTAATCCCACAGGCTTTTATATCTTCCTGTTATTAATATCTGTAACCAATAGTATCTATTTTTGATAAACCTGGATTACTGTAAAGCTACAGTAAATATCAGAATTATATTCAAGAATGGTTCTGCTCGGAAAAAAGCTAAAAATTTGACCGGATCTCAGAAATTCTAATCCGGCCGGTGATATTACAGAATTTATTTTATAAATGATATCTGATTATCTGATTCAGTAAAATACTTTAAATCGTTCCGTATCATCAATAAAACTTTTTTCAGGGAAAGGTGCTTCATTGGAACCAAAAGGCATCATGGCACGCAGTTTCCAGCTTTCCGGTATCTGCCATTCTTTAGCGGCTGCCGCATCCGGCAAAGGGTTATAGTGTTGAAGGCTGGCGCCGATGCCGGCATTTGCCAGAGCAGACCAGACTGCAAACTGGGCAATACCGCTTCCCTGTTCCGACCAGACAGGAAACTGCTCAGCATAGTTGGGATATTGCTGTTGCAGGCTGGTGATGATTTGCTGATCTTCATAAAATAATATGGTACCGACACCAGCCGCAAAACTATTAATTTTGGCTTCTGTGGGGGCAAATTTGTCTGCAGGTACTATGATACGCAATTCATTCATGACAATATGCCAGAATTTTTCACTTTGCTGACCAAACAGGATTACAGCACGTGAACTTTGCGAATTAAAAGCTGACGGAGACAGTTTAATGGCTTCTTCTATTAAAGCAGTTATTTCTTCCTGTGCCTGAGTAATATTCCTGCCGAGTGCATACTGGGTACGACGTTTTTCAATGGCTTCTATTAATGTATTATTCATGTTCTTTCCTTTATCATTATGCATTTAAATTAATAAATTAGCTCCAACATACATTAATATACTAGCGGAAAAATTTAAGTCTACCCAGCCCTGTTTATCAGCTTAAATTTTATTCATTTCAGATATTAATAAATTTTATTCTCTTAAAAAACAGAACATAACAAACAAAATAAATTGGAATTGATAATAATTGCGCCGGTTTGAAGTCGTTGTTACACAGCATTTCCTTACAGGAATTGATTTTTTTATTTCTATGAAAATGCCAGATTTGTTCTATTAAACAGACTGTTTTTAATATATTTTTATAAATTATTACTGTTATTGGGTCAGGAATATGCGGTATTTAGCTGAGCAGATAGTGACGCAAAAAAGCCGTAATAGCAATACTGAACACCACTGTTGGCAACAGTGAAAATCGCCACGCCAGTAATATCGTGATGATAACGGACAAAAGATTAGCCGGATTGGTTGTGGCAAAGGCAGGAGCGATTACGGCAATCAGGACACAGCCGGGGATGGATTCAAGGACTTTGGCCAGGCGCGGACTAAGCTTACGCTTGCGTAATAACAGATAACCACTGATTCGGGTGATGTAAGTAACTACCGCCATGGCCAGAATAGTGAGTAAAGCTGATAAATCAATCATACGCTGCCATGATAAAAGCTACAGTTAAGCCTGCTATTGTACCCAGTAATACATACCATGCACCAGGCAGGAAAAGATAGCCGGCAATTGCCGCCAGCAGGCTCACCAGCCATGGAATAGCTACAGTAAAACCTTTCCACATTCCTTTGAGTAAAACCAGAAACACTGCTACAAAGGCCATATCAAAGCCGTAATGAGTGACATCGCCAATAACCGGCCCGATAAGCGCCCCCACAGTAGTGAATCCGATCCAGACGGCATACAAACCTATGCCGGCACCAAGATAAAAATAATAGCTGAATTTCTGCTTTGGTGAGTTTTTCGCATCAGTAAATGCCAGTGCCCAGCTTTCGTCACACATTAAAAACAGTGCAGATAATACTTTTCGTCTGGGCAGATCTTTTAGATAAGGTGTCAGTGCCGCACTCATCAGAATATGGCGACTGTTTACCAGTAATGTCATTAAAGCAATTAAGACTAAATGCGGGGGTGAAGTCCACAAATTAACCGCTACAAATTCGGAACCACCGGCAAAGTTTACCGCAGTAAGCAGTGAAATTTCACCGGTACTCATTCCTTTTTGAATTGCCTGCGCACCTAAAACCAATGAAAACGGAATAAAACTCAGCATAACCGGCAAAGCAGTAATCAACCCTCTTTTAAATTCCTGTCCTGGTTGTGTTACGGCAGACAATGACACTGTTTGGTGCTTTCCGGTATAAATTGAGTGTTGTGTATTATAAAGAGAATATTTACACAACGTAAACATAAAATACCGATATTGATAATGAAATATAGCTTAATTGGTCAGACTCGATACAAATAAATAATTTTATGTGATTATAATATTATAGCTTTGAATTTTTTTATGCAAGTTGATTACAATTGGATTATTTTACCCATTCGCTTTCTATTCTATTAATAGAATGATTTTGTATTGATGTATAAAATTCTGTCTTTAAAAATACAGTTGTCATTTTGCTAATTATAAATATAAGACAGCTAACTCGGTATAAAATTTTTGATGCTATTAATTTTCATTATTCAGGAATAGTACGGATATCTGTATTAATCCGTTTATCTGGCTCATAATTAGTGACTGGTTAAATTGGTATGTGCCGGATAAAGTTTAGTTTCTATAATGAAACAGACCAGCATAATTAATGCCGGTCTGTTGGTTAATGACTAATAATAATGAACAATATCAATTAAATCAGAGCGGGACATATCACCCGGATTATTTCCGGGCTGACCTTCAGGTATCGGAATACCCATTTTCTGGAAATGCTTTATCCAGTAATCAGGAAATTCTCCAGTATCTTTAGACTTAAAGGTCATTGCGCGTAAAGGGAATACTTCCTGCCCGTTATTGGCTTCCTTGAATATCTGATAAATCAGCTCAGAACAGTAATACTGATCGTTATTGATATCAAAGGCATCATCGTATTTTTTACCTACTTTTTGCTGTGCATAAATCAGAGCAGAAGGAATCAGTGCCTGATAAGGTGCTTTCAATCTGCCCACTACTGCTCGCGGCTGACACTGTTTTTTGGGATGCAGATATGTTTTCAGAGATGTGATACGGACTTTAGGAGTGGTAGCTTCAATAACAAAATACTGATTTGGGGTTTTCTGCCAGACAATTCCGACATGAGTAAAATTATATCCGGCCAGACCACTGGTAGCAGCTTTAATGGCACTATCCATACCGCCGTCACAATTTTCCAGAAAAATAAGATCACCATTTTGTGGTTTAAAGAATTTCTGGGCATAGACATTCAGGCTGAAGAATAAACTGCACACCAGAGCCAGCAATAAACGGATAGTTTTTTTATTCATGTACAAACTAAATCTTTTTAGTAAATAATGATTAATTATACTGCATATACATTGATTAACCAGTATTTATAGAATGAGGCTGTAAAGTACGCTTTTAAATCAATCGGTATTTTTACCAAGCTTGCGCTGAAAAATACGGTAGCTGGCAGCAAATGCAGCAATAGCCGCACCAATCAGCGCTCCACCGATAAACATAGAAACTAAATCAACAGTTTTGCCCACATCCAGACTTTCCAGTATCTGTTTAGAACTCAGTTTCTGGCTGCCCGGGCTGCTCATGCCTTCAATCATATGGCGATTATTACATTTGGGCAGCAAGACATTCTGATCAGCAGCCTGTGGAAATGTTTGTCTGACTGCTGTTTCACACTGCTGAATCTGTGCCGGTGTAACCAGATTAAACCAACCGCCGATATACAGCCCTCCTGCAAGCAGACAAATAGCAATAATGCCTACCAAGATGGCAGAGCCTCTTTTCTGCTGCGTAGCCACTCCTGAAGTTTTAACGTTTTTCTGCTGTTCGGTCTGACGTTTAATTTGACGGGTTTTGTTACTCACTAGCGCTCATTTCGTTGTAATAATTTAAGATAAATACCGTGCCTGAGGGGACAATGCAAACCCGCTGACAACCGGCAGAAATTTTATACAGGTAATCATATTGGCTGATAGTAAATCATACCAAAAGCTGTTTTTCTGCTGAAATTAATGTTGTAAAAATTTCAGCTTAACCCCTGCCTTGGTTTTTGCCAGCATTTCGCTTACATTTTCGCCCAGATGCAAGGCCAGGCCGATAGTCAGCATATCAACTACCATCAGCTGCAGCAGACGGGAAATCATCGGGGTATATTTTTCGCTGTCTTCAGGGGTAACAACACTAATGACACAGTCACAGGCTTGTGCGACGGGTGATCCGGCACGGGTAAGAGCGATTACTTTTGCACCGTTACCCTTGGCAATTTTAATTGCATCAAGTAAATCTCGTGAAGAACCTGAATGCGAAATAACAACCAGCACATCTTGTGGTGACAATACGGCAGCAGCCATCAGTTGTACATGACTATCAGTATAAGCAACTGTAGACAAACCAAAACGGAAAAGTTTGTGCTGAGCATCCATTGCAACAATACCTGAATTGCCTGCGCCATAGAATTCTATACGGCGAGCCTTGGCCATCAGCCTGACTGCGGTTTCCAAGTCAGCCGCATTAAGGGATTTACGGCTGCCAAGCACCGTGGCTGCGGTACTGGCTATAACTTTATTCAGCACATCCTGCATAGAATCGGTGCTGTTAAGCTCTTCATGAACATACGGCATACCGTCATGGCCGATACTGGCGGAAAGATTGAGTTTAAATTCAGGTAACCCGCTATAGCCCATGGTACGGCAAAAACGGATAACCGTAGGCTGGCTGACGCGTGCCTCTTTGGCAATAGTGGCTACAGCTGCGTGTACAAACCACTTGGTCTGCGCCAGTACACATTCAGCCACCCGGCGTTCCGCTGAAGATAATTCAGGTAATTTCTGACTGATTTTGGCTAACATTATGCTCTCCTGTTTTGTTGTTGCCACAAAACAGGAAGAGAAATATTGATAATTAATTTATACATGGTAAACCTGCTGATTTCTCTTGTATTGCGTGCCTATCCTAACACTGAAATAAACAAATGCAATATTTTGATGCGGATTATCGTTATCATGATGGTTATTAAAACCATAAATATTTATTATAGCGGTATTTAGAACAGATTTTTGTTATTACTGTAAGATATTCTAATATTTTCTAGCAGCGATACTGACCTAATGCATTAAATATAATTTCAAGTAAACGCTGATTATCTACCTGCTCCATTACATTAACAGGCTGATGACTGACTGGGGGCATACCGACAGTCAGTCTGAGTGCACCTTCTTTCCAGCGACGGCTGCTGGCACGGGTACAGTCGCGCGCAGTGGATACATCAACAATATAAGGTGAGCTGGTAACAATGCTTTCATCAATCAGCTTGGCGACACACAATACATCATGAATCCAGCAACCGGCCAGCTGACGTGTTTGAATAGAATAGTCCATCCACGGACGTGATGTACGGACAATAAAATCTGCAAGCGGATTGGCAAAGCTCTGAAGTTTATCCAGATCCTGATGGGTGAGCAGTGTCTGTGTAGTTACGTCCAGCGGTGCAAGGGTAATATTGGCTCCACTTTCGATAACAATTTTGGCTGCTTCAGGGTCAACAGCGAAGTTGGTATCCTTAAGATAGCTGTCCAGCTGAAATACACCGCCCATGATGACAATTTCGGCAACAGACCGGGCAAAATCGGGATAAAGCTGGATGGTATGGGCAATATTGGTTAACGGACCAATAGCCACCACGGTAATTTCACCGGGGTTATTACACACCAGTTCACCAATTGCCTGAGCTGCATGTGGCGCACTATGATCATTTAATGGCGGCAGCGGTGGCAGATTGTCCCATAAAGACAATAATCCCTGTTTGCGTACATTATTATCCAGTTGTTCACGCCATGGGGCAGCCGGTTCAAGTAATGCCTGAGCAGCTCCTTTTACTACCGGGATGCTTTGATTCAATTCCTGCATTAATTGGTGCGCTACCTGAAAACCGGTATCCCGTGGTGTATTACCAGCCACAATGGTAATCAATTCCAGTTTAATTGAATCTGCAGCCAGTGCCAGCGCCAGTGCCAGCCCGTCATCTACATTCGCACCTGCAATACCATTGCCGGGATCACAGTCAATTACGATACGCTTCATAAATATTTACCTGTGCTTCAATTATAACGGAGTCAGTAACTGACTCCGTTATTGGTGATTCTATCAATTGGTTAAAGCAGTTAAATAGCGTCTTCTACCGCATTCAGGTCGCGTCCGCGAGTTTCCGGAGCATAGAATGTAGTTATAAAGCCAATGCCTGCCATTGCTGCAAAATAAATTGCAATCGGCCACCATATCTTGTAATGATCCAGCAATGCTGTGGCAACTAATGGCGCAATACCACCTGACATGATACCTCCGAGCTCTTTGGCCAAAGCCATTTTAGAGTAACGATTACGCACCCCGAACAGTTCTACCCCATAGGCTGCCTGTACACCGAAAATACCCAGTGACGCCAGACACATACCAATAACAATAATACTGGCTACGATAAATGGATCTCGTGTTTCCAGAAACATATAAGCCGGAACAGCATACAGCATCAGCAGCAAACAGAACCAGCGGTAAACAATACGGCGGCCAAACCGGTCGGATAACCAGCCGGCAAACGGAATCACAAAAAAGCCTAACAAAGACGCAACAAATACCGCAGAAGTCGCAACGTTTTCATTCATTTTTAGAGATTTGACAACATAGCCGATAACAAATGTCTGCGCCAGGTAAGATGGGCCATTTTCACCAATACGTAAGCCCAACATGACGAAAAATGCTTTATTACGTGCCAGAAAGGAAGTTTTTTCAGCTGTCACCGTAGTTTGTGAAGCTGATATTTCAGGTTTTTGTAACTGGGATTGTTTTGCGTCATTTTGTTCCTGCTCGAATACCGGAGTTTCCCGTAAATGGCGGCGAATAAGAGTAGCGGCAAGAGCAATCAGTGCACTGAGAATAAAAGGTATCCGCCAACCCCAGCTGGCTACATCTTCTTTATTCAGCATTAACACCAGCAGCCAGACAGACGAAGCGACCAATGTACCGCTGTTGGAACCGATACCGATAATCGAAGCAATCAGACCGCGGTGTTTGGGGGGTGCATATTCTCCCAGCATTACTGTAGCGCCGGAAAGTTCAGCACCTGCTCCGAAACCCTGCATAAAACGCAGTACAACTAGAAGAACTGGTGCCCATATCCCGATAGTGGCATAGCTAGGGATAAAACCAATTAGCGTAGTGGAAATGCCCATCAAAGCAATAGTAGTTACCAGTACAAATTTACGTCCTTTAAGGTCACCAAGACGGCCAAAAAATATAGCACCAATCGGGCGAGCAACAAAGCCGACTGAATAAGTGGTAAAACTGTACAGAAGAGCAATTGTGTACGTTTCTCCCGGAAAAAATACATCTCCGAATACCAGCCCTGCGGCCAGACCGTATAAAGCAAAATCCACATACTCCATGGTGGTTCCGAGCCAGCAGGAAAGTGTTGCTCTAACAAATTCCCGTCGTCCTTCAGGTGTGGCTAAACGCTGTTCAGCTGCGCTCTGCTTCGGGCTGTCAACTGACGATTGTAAGTCACTCATTCAAATATCCTATGGTTACAAATCAGGGTGAAACTAGTTACAAAAAAGATTAAAACAAAATTTCCAGCACAAACTTGCTGCCAAAATAAGCCAGCATCAGGCTGACAAATGACACAATAACCCACCATGCCACTTTTTTCCCGCGCCATGCCTGCATATGATGTCTGAGCAGGATAACCAGATAGATTATCCATGACAGCACGCCGAATACCGTTTTATGATTAAAACGTGCCGGCTCACCAAATACAGCTTCGGAAAATACTGTGCCGCTGACAGCCGCTATAGTCAGAAGCACAAATCCCGCCTGCAGACCCTGAAACATTAATTTTTCAATAGCCAGCAAAGGCGGCAGGAATGATTGCTGCGGAACAGTTTTACGCCGATGCAGATAATGATTGCGTACCAGCATGAGCACAGCCAGCAGGGTTGTAATGCCAAAAAGGGCATAAGCCAGCAATGCCGACAAAACATGTATCATGAATGCTGTATTGTGCATCGGATAAGCAATAGCCTGTCCGGGCAGCAGTAAGGCAATCAACAGCACGAGTGCCGAACAAGGAAACAGTGCCAGCTGCAATCCCTGCAGGCGATAGCGAAAACTGCCTACCCAATACAGCAGTACCATTAACCAGGTAATCAGATCGAGTGCCTGACCAAACCCTACCAGCAGCACTTGTTGCTGTATCATTGGCTGCCATACGACAAAGGTATGCAGCAACAATATCAGCAGTAACAGTGACTGCTCACCCCGCAGCGGGTAAGGCACATCAGTATGACGTTGCCAGAACCGCCATGCCAGTACAGAAAGCACGGCATAAGCAAGAATAAGCACCAGCAGCAATAAGCTCATGATTTTTCCGCAGCAATAGCGCGCCAAAAATTAGCGCGGATAGTGTAAAATAGGTATTGATTATTGCTATGCCTGCCCGAAATTCGGGCAGGCATAGCAACGGGTTGCCATTTTATAACCAAATCACTACTTATCATACCCACTTACTCTGTGATTAAGCTGAAAACAAGCAACTTTCACCAGATATATACAAACCGCTTACAATTAGCCGGAGATGGTTTCGATGTTAGACAATCTATCAGATCGCTTTAGTAAAATCGCGAAAACTCTGCGCGGACAGGCGCGTTTAAGTGAAGACAATATCAAAGATGCTCTGCGTGAAGTGCGTATGGCATTACTCGAAGCAGACGTTGCCCTGCCAGTTGTAAAAACGTTTATGGCTTCGGTAAAAGAACGTGCAGTAGGTCATGATGTTATTGGCAGTCTTACGCCCGGACAGGCTTTTATTGGTGTGGTAAACGATGCTCTTACCGAACTGATGGGCACACAAAACAGCAGTCTGAATCTGGCTGCAGTTCCACCAGCCGTGGTTCTGATGGCAGGTTTGCAGGGTGCAGGTAAAACCACCACGGTAGGCAAACTGGCCCGGCTGCTGAAAAATGAGCAGAAGAAAAAGGTGCTGGTGGTTTCTGCCGACGTATACCGTCCGGCGGCAATTGAGCAGTTAAAACTACTGGCACAGCAGGTTGAAGTGGACTTTTTCCCCTCACACGAAGGTGAACAGCCGGTGACCATTGCATTGAATGCTCTGGATCATGCAAAAAAACATTTTTATGATGTACTGATGGTGGATACTGCCGGCCGGCTGGCTATTGACCAGAAAATGATGGATGAAATCCGGCAGATACATGCAGCGATTAATCCGGTAGAAACTCTGTTTGTAGTAGACGCCATGCAGGGTCAGGATGCCGTAAATACGGCACAGGCTTTTAATGATACGCTGCCTCTGACTGGTGTGGTACTAACCAAAATGGATGGTGATGCCCGTGGTGGCGCCGCTTTGTCTGTACGCCATGTAACCGGCAAACCGATTAAATTTATTGGTGTAGGTGAAAAAATCAACGGTCTGGAACCGTTTTATCCGGATCGTCTGGCTTCACGCATTCTCGGTATGGGGGATGTACTTTCACTGATTGAAGATGTGCAAAAAGGCATTGATGAAAAAACCGCGCAGCAGATGGCAAAAAAACTGCATAAAGGCAAAGGTTTTGACCTGAATGACTTCAAAGCACAAATTCAGCAGATGCGTAAAATGGGTGGGATTGAATCCATTATGGCGAAGCTGCCTGGCGATATGGGGCAAATGGCCAAACAGGTGCCGGAAGGTACAGCAGAAAAAGCCATGGGACAAGTGGAGGCTATCATTAACTCGATGACAGCCAAAGAACGCGCCAATCCGATGCTGATTAAAGCCAGCCGTAAACGCCGCATTGCCAATGGTTCCGGTGTTACTGTTCAGGAAGTAAATAAAATGCTCAAACAATTTGAACAGTCGCAAAAAATGATGAAATCGTTTACTAAGGGTGGTATGGGCAAACTGATGCGTCTGGCCAAAGGCATGAAAGGTATATTACCGCAATAATCCAAGTCTTCAATACGCTGCCTGAATTCATATTCAGGCAGCTTTTTATTTTCTGCTATTTCCCTGAAAAATAGCTTATAACAAGTATCCTGTATGGATAATCTTATATTTTTACAGTAAAATATTCCGAGCAATTTATGATTGCTGTTTAATTACATTATCTTAAAAAGGAGTACACGATAATGCGCAAATTTAATGATAAAGGCTTTTTTTGAGCCAACCAGCAAACGCCGCAGAGGTTTCCCGTCAGAAACCAACGTTAAACGCGGACTGATAAGAACTGTTCATAGCGACAAAGTTCTGCATGAAAAGCTGGGGCGCAATGATCCCTGTCCATGCAACTCCGGCCGCAGCTTTTAAGAAGTGTTGTCTGAAAACCGGCTGCTTTCGATGGCAGCAACAGGCATGACTACTTCCGCTGATGTCTGCCAGTAATCACTGCTACTGATTTAATCCACTTTTAATTACTTCCCCCTATATTCTACGCATACCGGGGGATAATTGATTGGGATTCTGCACTAGTTTTACCCCACTTACACAGATAATAAACAGATAAAGCAACAGAAATATACATTTATTAGTTAATTATCCGCCTGTACTGATAATTTTCATATATGGCATTCGCTTAATAATTAATCGTTTATTCGACTTAACCTGTATTTTGAAAATAAGACCGTTTGCTTTGATATCCGGATTCTGACAAAAGCGCATCGTCTTAAACCATGCCTCAGCGCATGGGTTATAATCAGAATCTTATTTTTTGATTTTTTTCCAATTCATAACTATGTTAAACACCCAATATTCTCCGAGTGAAATCGAAACCCGTTTATATCAGCAATGGGAACAACGCGGCTATTTTGCACCGTCACTGGATTTAAGCAAATCTTCTTTCGCTATTCAGCTGCCACCACCTAATGTAACCGGTACCCTGCATATGGGGCATGCATTTAACCAGACTATTATGGATGGCCTTACCCGTTATCACCGCATGAAAGGTGAAAATGTGTGCTGGATTCCCGGTTCTGACCATGCCGGTATTGCTACGCAGATTGTGGTGGAACGCCAGTTGGCAGTAGAAAACATTACCCGCCATGATTTAGGCCGGGAAGCATTTATTGCCAAAATCTGGGACTGGAAAAAATTCTCTGGCGGCACCATTACCGAACAGATGCGCCGTGTCGGCTGCTCTGTAGACTGGAGCCGTGAATATTTCACAATGGACGATGTACGTGCCGAAGTGGTTAGCGAAGTATTTGTACGCCTGTTTGAACAGGGTCTGATTTATCGCGGTAAACGGCTGGTGAACTGGGATCCGGTACTGGGTACAGCTGTATCAGATCTGGAAGTGGAAAATATCGAAGAAAACGGTCATATGTGGCATATCCGTTATCCGCTGGCTGATGATCCGGATAACGCTTTGATTGTTGCCACTACCCGTCCGGAAACTTTGCTGGGCGACGTAGCCGTAGCGGTACATCCCGATGATGAACGTTATGCCGGTTTCATCGGAAAACAGCTGGTGCTGCCATTATCCGACCGCACTATTCCGGTGATTGCTGATGAGTATGTAGATAAAGATTTCGGTACCGGCTGCGTTAAAATCACACCGGCTCACGATTTTAATGACTATGAAGTGGGTAAACGTCATCAGACTGCACTGATTAATGTACTTAGCCTGGATGCCAGAATACTAGCGCAGGCAGAAGTATTTGATTTTCAGGGTCAAGCTCAGGCTGGTATTACGTTACCGGCACAATATGCCGGACTGGATCGTTTTGCTGCACGCAAACAGATGGTCGCAGACCTTGAAGCTCAGGGTTTACTGGTAAAAGTGGAAGAACACAAACTGATGACACCTAAAGGTGACCGTACCGGCAGTGTAATCGAACCAATGCTGACCAGTCAGTGGTTTGTGGCTATGACCCGCAGTGCTGATAATAATGTTGCCAATCCGGAACCGGAATCAGAGTTTAAAGGTAAAACCCTGACTGAAAAATGTATTCATGCAGTGGAAAGCGGACAAGTACGCTTTATTCCGGAAAACTGGGTTAATACTTATAACCAGTGGATGAACAATATTCAGGACTGGTGTATCTCCCGCCAGTTGTGGTGGGGTCACCAGATTCCGGCATGGTACGACCAGAACGGCCATGTTTATGTAGCGCGTAATGAAGCCGAAGCACAGGCACAGGCGGGTGAAGATGCGGTTCTGACCCGTGACGAAGATGTACTGGACACTTGGTTTTCTTCAGCTCTGGTGCCGTTTTCTACTCTTGGCTGGCCGGAAAAAACACCGGAATTGCAGGCATTCCTACCCTCTCAGGTATTGGTAACCGGTTATGAAATTATTTTCTTCTGGGTAGCACGCATGATTATGATGACTACCCACTTCACCGGCAAAGTACCTTTTCATGATGTGTATATTCATGGCATGGTGCGTGACCATGAAGGTAAGAAGATGTCTAAATCTGAAGGCAATGTCATTGATCCAGTGGACTTGATTGACGGTATTGATCTGGAAAACCTGCTGGTTAAACGTACTACCGGTTTGCGCCGCCCGGAAAAAGCGCCGCAGGTAATCAAAGCGACACAAAAACTGTTTCCTGACGGCATTCCGGTATTTGGTGCCGATGCTCTGCGTTTCACTATGGCCAGCTATGCCAGCCTTGGCCGCAGTATCAATTTCGATTTCAAACGTGCCGAAGGCTATCGTAATTTCTGCAATAAATTGTGGAATGCCAGCCGTTTTGTGCTGATGAATATTGAAAATCACGATTGCGGGCAGGATGAAAGCCTGCCGCTAAGTTACAGCTTTGTTGATAAATGGTTGCTGACCCGTCTGCAGCAAACCATTTCAGCAGTGAGTGAAGCACTGGACACCTACCGTTTTGATATGGCTGCTCAGACCTTATATGAATTCATCTGGAATGAATACTGTGACTGGTATGTAGAACTGGCCAAAACTCAGTTGCAACGTGGTGATGAAGCACAGCAGCGCGCAACGCGGCGCACACTGGTACGCGTTCTGGAAGTAGTACTGCGTCTGCTGCATCCGATTATGCCGTTTATCACTGAAGAACTGTGGCAGACTATTGCACCACTGGCTAACGCAAAACATACTGACAGCATCATGCTGGCCGCATGGCCACAGGCTGACAGCAGTCTGAATAATGCTGATGCGGTAAATCAGATGCATTATTTGCAGGAGCTGGTTAATTCAGTACGCAATTTGCGTGGTGAAATGGGGCTGGCGATGAGTGTAAAAGTACCTTTATTGATTGAAAGCAATACCGATCTGGGTGAAATTCTTCCATATCTGCCACTGATGGCACGTCTGAGTGAAGCCAGACAGGTAACCCATTTGCCAGAAAGTGACGATGCCCCGGTAGCAGTATGTCAGGGTGTGCGCTTGATGCTGAAAGTCGAGGTAGATAAAGCAGCTGAAACGGCGCGCTTACAGAAAGAAGCAGAAAAATTACAGAAAAATATCGACAAAATTGAAGCAAAACTGGCGAAACCGGGATATACCGACAAGGCACCTGCACATCTGGTAGAAAAAGATCGTTCAGAATTGAATCAATTACAGGATAAAATAACCAAAATTACACAACAGTTGCAAAAATACCATAATTAAATTATTTACATTTTTCTATAACCATCAGCCCAAGAATGTATGTATAAGCTAGATAAACTGGCAGCATATATATATGCATTCAGGCTGATGGTATTTTAATAATTATCAAAAATATTGCAATAATAAGTAAAAAATTCAATTTTTATTCTAAAACAACCCATTATTTAAATACAATGTACTTGTTTTGTAATTTATTTACACATAATTATTCAAATTTATAATAATATTATGTAAAATTGATAAAAAATGATTTATAGATTTTATTTATAAATCGTATTTTGCTTAATTTTCATGCAAGCTGGATATATTGTAAAGATTGGAGTTATCAGGTGGTTAATACGTCTAAATATTCGTCTCTCAACATCGGCCTAATTCAGGCTCGTGAAGCATTACTTTCCCATTTTCGCCCGATGCTGAACGATATTGGCATTACCGATCAGCAATGGCGTATTACCCGTTTACTGGCAGAAAATGGTATCATGGATTTTCAGGATTTAGCTAAACAAGCCTGTATTTTGCGTCCAAGCCTGACCGGCATCCTGACAAGACTGGAAAAACTGAATTATGTAGTCCGTCTCAAACCTTCCAATGATCAGCGACGGGTTTTTCTCAAGCTGACCCCAATCGGAGAAAAATTGTATGAAGATTTGTGTCGTTCAGTAGATGCACGTTACAAAGTACTGGAACAGCGTTTTTCTCAGGAAAGATTACAACAACTGAGCTCAATGCTGAAAGAATTTACCAACATCGCAATAGATAAAGAAGAATCAGAAACCGAATAAAATGAATCAACCACTTTCAGCCATGGCTTTGCTGTATCGCGAAGCTATGTCAAAAGTTGCTGCTGCAGTACATGTTATTACTACAGAAGGTTCAGCAGGCCGCTATGGCATTACCCTCACTGCTGTAACCTCGGTAACAGATACACCCCCTACTCTATTATTATGCATTAATCAAAACGCCCGTATTCAACCGATTCTTCGCGCCAACGGGCGTTTATGCGTTAACGTTTTGGCTTCATCTCAGCAGGATGTTGCGGAACATTTTGCCGGAATAACATCAGTTCCGGTAACCGAGCGTTTTCTGCAAAACGACTGGCAAAATCATCACCACTCCGCTCAGCCTCAGTTAGTAGGAGCACTGGCGCATTTGCACGGTCACATTGTCGACAGCCATGATATGGGCAGCCACAGCGTATTTTATGTAGCAGTTGAGCACATAAATATTAATTCACAGGAAAATCAGGGATTACTGTATTTTCAGCGCCGGTTTACTCAGACTGCCATACCATTTTGTGAAGCAGACTGTGTCTGAATCAATTTTCTTGCCACACCGGCAGATAAATTAAAAAGCAGTATATAAAACAATAATGGACTGTCCTTTCCCGGACAGTCCATTATTACATGTAAAAATACTTATTTTACAATCTGTACCAGCTCGCCAGCTGCGTAACGATTTGCCATTTTTTCCAAAGAAATTGGTTTAATCTGACTAGCATGACCGGCAGCTCCAAAGGCCACATAACGATCAATACAAACCTGCTTCATGGCTTTAATGGTTTCAGTAAAGTATTTACGCGGATCAAATTCTGCCGGATGCGTAGCGAGAAAACGGCGGATAGCACCTGTGCTGGCCAGACGCAAATCTGTATCAATATTAACCTTGCGTACACCGTATTTAATACCTTCGACAATTTCTTCTACCGGCACACCATACGTTTCCGGAATATTGCCGCCAAATTCGTTAATCACCTGTAACCATTCCTGCGGTACTGAGCTGGAACCATGCATAACCAGATGGGTATTAGGTAAACGTTCATGAATTTCACGGATGCGGTCGATACGCAGTACTTCCCCTGTCGGCTTACGGGTAAATTTATAGGCGCCATGGCTGGTACCAATAGCAATGGCCAGAGCATCAACACCCGTATCCTGTACAAAACGCGCTGCCTCATCCACACTGGTGAGCATCTGTTCATGGCTGAGTTTACCTGCCGCACCCACACCATCTTCCTCACCGGCATCTCCGGTTTCCAAATTACCCAGACAGCCGATTTCACCCTCTACTGATACACCGCAGGCATGTGCCATATAGACAGTTTTGCGAGTGACATCTACATTGTATTCATAAGTGGAAGGTGTTTTGGCATCACTCAGCAGCGAACCATCCATCATCACCGATGAAAAGCCCAGCTGAATTGAACGCTGACATACTTCCGGTGATGCACCATGATCTTGATGCATCACAACCGGAATATGCGGAAATTCTTCAATGGCAGCCAGAATAAGGTGCCGTAAAAACGGGGCACCGGCATATTTGCGTGCACCAGCACTGGCCTGCACAATCACCGGAGCGTTAACTTCATCGGCCGCTTCCATAATCGCACGCATTTGTTCAAGATTATTGACATTAAACGCCGGCAGGCCATAACTGTTTTCCGCAGCATGGTCGAGCAGTTGGCGCATAGAAACTAAAGCCATGAGGTTCTCCGTGTGTACTTGCAATAATTGGTAAAAAAATCGGCGCAATTATACCACTATGCACCGTTTTTGTAGGCATGAGCATGCATTCTTCCACTAATTCAGTTTACCGCCAAACAGACACTGTATTACTGAAAGAAAACAATTTGTTGATGTTGCACCGTTAATGGCAGCCAGTCTCCTGCCTGCACAGCGTAATGCAGCGGCAGCCACCAGCGTAATATTCCGTATTGAGGATGCAGCAACTGTACATCATATGATCTGGCTGTTAAACATACTTCTGTTACCTGTACCTGTGTTCCGTTTTCAGGATCATATTGCAGAGCGTTTTGCGGAATGTAACAAACATCGCTGACATTATCACAACCCAGTAAACGCGCAGCCCATGCATCAGCCGGTCGTGCCAGCAATTGTACAGCGGTACCCTGCTGTATCCAGCGGCCATGCCTGAGCAGACAAATACGATCAGCCAGCGCAAAAGCCTCCAGCGGGCTGTGAGTAACCAGTACAGCCGGACATTTTTGCTGACGCAATAAACGCACAGTTAATTGCTGCAAACTGGCACGCAATGTTGTATCCAGTGCTGAAAATGGTTCGTCCAGCAACAATGCCTGCGGTTGCAGAACAAGTGCTCTGGCCAGTGCCACCCGTTGCTGCTCTCCGCCGGATAATACATCTACCTGCCGGGCAGCTGCTTCAGACAGCCCCACCTCGGCAAGCATTTGCATGGCCTGCTGTTGTGCTTGCGGTTTGCTTACCCCGTGCATACGCAGTCCGAAAGCCACGTTTTGCCACACATTCAGATGCGGCAATAAAGCATAATCCTGAAACATCAGCCCGATACGGCGCTGTTCCGGCAATAAAAAAGTTATATTTTCTTTGTTAATAAAAATATTGCCGCTATCAGGTTGTACCAGACCGGCAGCCATATTCAGCAAAGTTGATTTACCGCTGCCGCTTTCTCCCAGTACCGCCACCAGCTGACCGTCGGCCACCTCCAGACTTAAATCCGCGGCAACAACTTTTTCGGAAAATTTTTTATTAATTTGTTGCCAGCTCAGCATAGATGCGTTTCCTTTTTGTCCTTACTCCATTCCACTAACGCAAATATCAGCATGGTCAGCATCATCAGCAGCAAGGTCAGCACCATCGCACGGTCATAATTATCCCGTCCGGCGGTACTCAGATAATGATAAATCAGTGTAGTCAGCGTCTGCCATTCCGGCCGCGACAGAAACAGCGTAGCCGCAAACTCACCGATACAGGTAGCCGCAGCCAGCGCCAGCCCGCGCTGCAAAGCCGGTCGTAACAGGGGCACAATAACATACAGCAATACTTGCATGCGGCCGGCACCGAGTGTACGCGCAGCCTGTGTATAACTGTCAGGCAAACTGTCCCATGCGGCCAGTACATCCTTAGTAATAAACGGATAAGCCAGCAACGCATACGTACATATCAGCATACTTAATGATGCTGTCCAGCCGGGATAACACAACAACAGCCCGAATGACACACATACTGGTGATACCATAAATGGTAAAAATGTCAGACTGCGCACCCACATCAGCCGCTTTGCCAGCGCAGCATGCAAAAAACCCAGCAGTAATGCCAGCATGATTGCCATTAAAGTAAAGCTTAAAGTATTCAGTACTGCCTGCCACGTTGTACTTTCCAGTAATACCAGCCATGAACTGCCAGCCAGCAAAGCACGCCAGCACACAGCCAGCAGCGGCAGCACACAACACCCCAGCAACAGCAGCAAAGCCATTACCAGTCCGGCTTTCTGCCCGGTTGTTGGCAATTGCGGCGGCAACATCTGTATCACTGCCTTCTGAGCAGAATATCTACTCAGAACCGCATATATAATAGCGGACAGAAAAGTTGTGGCCAGTACCCACAACACCAGCACGCCCGCCTGTGCCATATCCAGCTCATAAGCTATCAGCTGATAAATCTGCACTTCCAGCGTAATGTAATGCTCACCGCCAAGCAATAAAGCCAGACCAAATCCGGAAAAACAATACAAAAACACCAGACACATACCACCGGCCAGCCATGGCAGCATCTGCGGAATTTCAATCCTGACAAAACGCTGCCACGTTCCGGCACCCAGTGTCTGTGCCGCATACATACGTGTTGCTGGTACCTGACACAAACCCTGATAGCCGGCACGTACCATTACCGGCAGATTAAAAAATACATTACCGTATAACAATAACCATGGCGTACCTTCCCAGCCGCGCCACAATAAACCCTGTGCTCCAAACAATGCCAGAATACCCACGCCAGCTACCAAGGTGGGGATTACAAACGGCAGCATCAGCAAACGCAGTACCCAGTTTCGGCCGCTAAACTGCAAACGGGTAACTATCCATGCTACCGGTACACCCAGCAACAACGTCAGCACGCTGCTGATAGCAGCCTGTGAAGCTGTCCAGCCCAGTAAGCGACGCATATATTCGTCCTGCCACACCATACGGAAACTGTCTGCATCCGTTTGTTGCAGCATTGCCTGCAATGGTAACAGCACCACAGCCAGCAAAAAAAACAGCGGCAGTAATGAAAACAGCACCGGCAGCAATTTTTGCCCGAAACTGATAACTTTCATCCCAATACCGTTTACATCTTTATTTACCAGACGATTACCTCAGATTCAGTATTTGTATAACCAAACAGGGCATACCCATGCCCTGTTTTTATTTCTTACTCCGGCCGCAATAAACAGCCGCATGGCGACAGTACAGGTTATTTGTTCAGCGCTGCACTACCTTTACCCATTGTTTAACCCAGCTTTGCTGCTTAGCTGCCATATCAGCCATACTTGGCTGCGTTACTGTAGTCGGAATTTTTACATGAGCATATACCGGCGGCAAAGACACGCCTTTTACAGCCGGATAAACCCACATGGATGTCGGAATGGCATTCTGTACCTGATTGCTTTGCAAATATTGCACCAGTTTAGCGGCCAGTGCAGGCTGACTGGCATGATTCAGCACCGCAGCACCTTCGATATGGCGGAACACTGCCCCTTTAAAGCGTAAATCGGCAGTTGGCGGTGTTTTGTATTTACCCTTACCATAATAAACTTCTGCTATCGGACTGGAAGCATAGCTTACCACCATCGGTCGGCTGCCTCCGTTCAAGGTAAATTCAGTGTAATAAGCTTCACTCCAGCCTTTAGTCACTTTTACACCATTCTGGCGCATTTTAGCCCACCATTGCCAGGTGCCCTGCTCTCCTAAGCCGCCAATATTCGCCAGCAGAAAACCCAGTCCCACACTTGAAGTGGCCGGGCTGGGCACAACGAGTAAATCGCGGTAAGCTGGGCTGGCCAGTTCTTCCAGCGAGCGCGGCACAGCTTTGCCATGTTTCTGAAACCATGCTTTATCATAATTAATCGTAATATAGCCGTAATCCACTGCCAGAGCCTGCGGCAGAGAAACATTAACCGGACGGCCAGACGGCTGTGCCTGAGCAAACAGTTTAAACTGCTGAGCCTTGGCAATATTACTGTTATCCAGACCATATACTGCATCAGCAATCGGTTTAGCACGAGTTAAAATCAGCTTGTTGAGCATTTCATTTCCGCTACCGACTTTAATCACAGTCAGTTTCACATTATTATCATGCTCAAACTGAGCCAGAACATTTTTAGGTAAAGCAAATGAATCATGTACAGCCAGACGTACTTCTGTCTGTGCCTGTGCAACCATACTGAGTAACAGACATAGCACTCCGATTAACCACTTACCTGCTTTCATTCCGGTCTCCTGCCATTAAAATCATTAGGTATTCTTCATATACAATCATACCCGTTTTAGACGTTTATAGTAAAAATCTGACGCCATCTTACAAATCATGACAACTCATTACTGGCTATTTGACCTCGACAATACCCTGCATCAGGCTGATGCAGGCATATTCGGTATTATCAATCAGCACATGACAGCCTATATAGCCACCACCCTGAATATCGACGATATTGCCGCTTCCCGGCTGCGTCAGCAGTACTGGCAGGATTATGGCGCTACACTGGCCGGACTGCAAAAACACCATCCGGAAATCAATCTTCAGGAATTTCTGCTGGCATGTCACCCGCTGGAACAAATTTTGCCTCTGTTGCAGCCAGTGCCGCAAATACAGCATACTCTGACCCATTTGCCCGGCTATAAAGTCGTTTTTTCCAATGGTCCCAGCCATTATGTACAGGCACTGATCAGTACCATGCAAATTGAATCACATTTCCATGCCCTGTTTGGTACTGATAATGTACAAATGCTTTACAAACCTCATCCGCATGCTTACCACAGTCTGTGCCGGCAGCTGCATATCCGCCCTGAGCAATGCATTATGGTAGACGATAGCCTGTCCAATCTGAAAACAGCACATACACTGGGCATGCGAACAGTATGGTTCGGAACACACAGCCATCCGGCTACCGGAATCGATGCGGCTGTACCGGATATGCACAGTCTGCTACAGATTGCCCCGTCTCTGTTATAAAGCAACTATACGCAGGCACACAAATTCTCTACAATATCCCTGTACAAACGACTAACCTCAAAGGACAACACCATGCGTGCCGGAATCTGTTTAATTTGCGGTCTACTGGCCATCAGTGGCTGCACATGGGAAACCTATCAGGATGCCAGCGGACAGACAAAACTGCGCCAGAAATATGAACCGGGTACACGTGTGGTTTATCAGGATGGCACCTACTCACACAATATGCGCTATAACAGCATGCGCCCCGAACCGCACGTGATGAAACCCACTGTAGGGGATGCAGACGAAAAATTACCGGCACACACACACTGGTCAGATTCAAACAGTAGTGCCGAATAATTCAGATACATCAGTACAGGGCTGCCGGAATCATGCCAGATTACCGACAGCCCGTTTTCACATCTTAATATATACAAATTTATGGCTAATTCACCCTTAAATATCGTCATCCTTGCAGCCGGCAAAGGTACCCGGATGTATTCACGCCTGCCCAAAGTTTTGCATGAAATCGGCGGTATCAGCATGCTGGAACGTGTTATTAATACCGCACAGAGTCTGCATCCGGACAATATCACCGTCGTTATTGGTCACGGCAAAGAGCTGGTACGGGAACGAATTCAGGCAGACGTGTGCTGGGTGGAACAAGACCAGCAACTGGGTACCGGCCATGCAGTCAAAATGGCTCTGCCACATTTATCCGACAGCGGACGCACTCTGATTCTGTATGGCGATGTACCCCTTATCGATCAGCAAACACTGGAAGAATTACTCAGCACTGCCGGTAAAGACGTAGGATTACTGACAGACGTTCTCGACAATCCGGCCGGCTATGGCCGCATCATCCGTCAACATGGCAATGTTGTCGCCATTGTCGAAGAAAAAGATGCCAACGCAGAGGAAAAAGCCATTTGCGAAACCAATACCGGTATCTTTGTACTGCCCAATTGTCAGCTGACCCAATGGCTCAATGCGTTGCAAAATAACAATAGTCAGCAAGAATACTACCTGACTGATGTCATTGCACTGGCCCAACAGGACAATATTCCCGTTCATCCGCTGCAAGTGCGTGCATCATGGCTGGCAGCCGGCGTTAATAACAAACTGCAACTGGCACAGCTGGAGCGCATCCTGCAACAGCAGCAGGCTACAGCACTGCTTCAGGCTGGCGTAACCCTGCGTGACCCTGCCCGTTTCGACTTACGCGGACAGCTAACCCACGGACAAGACGTAATAATCGACATTAATGTCATTCTGGAAGGAAATGTAGATCTCGGTGACAACGTTTCCATTGGTGCCAATTGTGTGATTAAAAACGCCACCATCGGCTCCGGTACCATCATTCACCCCAATTCCCATCTGGAAAACTGCAATATTGGCAGCGATGCCCGGGTTGGTCCGTTTGCACGTCTGCGACCGCAGGCACAGATTGGTGACGCAGTGCATATCGGTAATTTTGTCGAAGTTAAAAACAGCAACATTGGCTATGGCAGCAAAGCCAATCATCTTACCTATCTGGGCGATGCCACTATTGGCGAAAACAGCAACATTGGCGCCGGTACCATCACCTGTAATTATGACGGAGTTAACAAATACCGTACTACCATTGGCAATCATGTCCGCATCGGTTCCGGCAATATGCTTATTGCGCCCATCACTATAGGTGACCGTGCCACTACCGGTGCCGGCAGTACTCTGAGCAGAAACTGTCCGCCAGACAAACTGACACTGTCACGCAGTCGCCAGACAACTTTGTCAGAATGGCAGCGACCAGAAAAAAACAACGAAAAATAATCTCTTTATCAGCCCGCCAGTGTTATCCTGCCTGCCGGGCTGATTATCTGTATTCACTAATCTTTCCCACCTTTACATCTGTTTGACCAAACCCGCCATACTTTAATCAAAAGCATTACATATCTACGTTTAAAAAATACACAAAATAATTATAATTCGCAAAATAATCACTTTATTCACTATATTCTTTACAAAATAACTGAATAAAGCATTTTCTCTTAGCCATTCATACAAGCAAATTAACAGGCAAAAGTAATATCATGCACAATAAAAATGATTCCCAATAATAACAAAGACACCTTACCTACTACTGAAGGTCAACCGCAGTGCCAATACTTACTCTTGATCAACTACCGTTTGGTCAGCCGGCAGTTATAACCCGACTGTTGCCCGAATCTCTGCCCTTCCGCCGGCGTCTGTTAGCCATGGGCATTACGCCCGGCAGCCACGTTACCGTAATCCGTACAGCACCATTAGGCGATCCGCTGGAAATCAAAACCCGCGGATTTTACCTATGCCTGCGGCGCAGTGAAGCACAAGCCATCGGCGTAGTTGAGGCAACACAATGAAAATAGCATTAATCGGCAATCCCAATAGCGGCAAAAGTACGCTTTTCAATGCGCTTACCGGTTCACGCCAGCAGGTAGGAAACTGGCCTGGGGTAACTGTAGAACGCAAAACCGGCAGTATCCAGATAAACCAGCAACAGGTAGAAATCATCGACCTGCCCGGTACCTATGCCATAGAAAATCTCGACATAGCTGCTTCTCAAGATGAAATGATTGCGCGTGAGTTTGTTCTCAATGAACCAGACAGCCTGATAATCAACATTATCGACGCCACTAATCTGCAACGCAGTCTGTACCTGACTTTCCAGCTGCTTGACCTCAAACGGCCAATGCTGGTGGTTCTCAACATGATCGATGCCCTGCATAACATAGGGGAAAATATTAGCATCAGCACACTGAGCAAACAGCTTGGCTGTCCGGTTATCGCTATTTCCGCTGCGCGAAAAACCGGAATACCGCAACTCAAACAGGCAATTGCACAGGCCATCACCAACCCTGTAGCTGCCCATCCCGAGCTGGATACTCTTGGTAGCAAACAAAGCACCATTATCCGCAACTATCTGGCTCAGCTTCCGGCCGATAGTGCCGTACACCAGCTCGACCAGTGGTCGCTGATCGAATTATTACTTAAACAGAACCCCGTTTCTCTTACTGAAACTGAAAAGCATATCCTGCAACAATGCCGTGATGCCCTGTCCGACTGGTGTAACCATGAAATCGACGTTGCCCTTGCCAGTGCCCGTTATGATGCCATCGATAAGCTAAGCCGCTCTGTAATTGAAAAGCCGCGTGAAGCAAATCTGTCCTTATCCGATAAAATTGATCGTATTACCCTGGGCCGCTATACCGGCATCCCGTTTTTTCTGTTCGTCATGTACCTGATGTTTATGGTAGCGGTTAAATTCGGCTCTGTATTTATCGATTTTTTCGACATCCTCTTTGGCACCATATTTGTCGATGGCTTCTCCGCCCTGCTCACCAGACTCGGCTCTCCCGAGTGGCTGATTGCTATTCTGGCCAACGGAATCGGCAGTGGTATTCAAACAGTGGCCACATTCATTCCGGTTATTGCAGCCATGTTTCTGTGCCTGTCATTTCTCGAAGATTCCGGCTATCTGGCGCGTGCTGCAATGGTAGTCGATCGCGGCATGCGCGCCATTGGTCTGCCGGGCAAAGCCTTTGTTCCTATGCTGGTCGGTTTCGGCTGTGGTGTACCCGCCATTATGGGTACCCGCACACTGGACTGCGCCCGTGACCGTCTCATGTCTATCAGCATGATACCTTTTATGTCCTGTGGTGCCAGACTGCCGGTTTACACCCTGTTTGCTGTTTTGTTTTTTCCTGAAAACGCCTCAACCGTGGTTTTTATCCTTTATCTGCTCGGTATCGGTGTTGCCATTCTTACCGGTATTATTCTCAAGCACACCCTGCTGCCCGGTGACATTACCCCTTTTATTATGGAAATGCCCGCTTATCGTTTGCCCACATTGCGCGGCATGCTTTACCTGACATGGTCACGTCTGAAAGGATTTATTTTCCGTGCCGGACAGGCCATCGTACTCATGGTAACCATTCTTAGCCTACTTAACTCACTGGGTAGCGACGGATCATTCGGCCACAATGACAGCAGCCAGTCTGTACTGTCGGTTGCCAGTCAGAAAGTTACCCCAGTATTCACACCTATGGGTATCAATGAACAAAACTGGCCGGCTACGGTAGGTATATTTACCGGTATCTTTGCCAAAGAAGCCGTCATTGCCACCCTCAACTCCCTGTACTCTATGAAAGCGGAAGAGGATGGCGGAGAAGAAACCTTTAATTTTCAGGCCGGTGTCATCAAAGCCCTGAACACCATACCAGCCAACTTAAACGAACTGGCCGGTTCCTTTCTCGATCCTCTGGGGTTTAGTGCGCTGAATCAGAGTGCTGACAGCGTACAGCAGGATATGGACATGACCGGACGCACAGTAACCAAACTGGAAACCTCTTTCGGCAGTAGTGCTGCCGCAATGGCCTATCTCATATTCATCCTGCTATATACACCGTGTGCGGCTGCTCTAGGCACCATTTACCGCGAAGCCGGTGGACGCTGGATGCTGTTTGTAGCCGGCTGGACATTCTTTACCGGCTGGAGCTGTGCCACCATTTACTACCAGTACCACCAGCTTAGTCACAGTACCAGTGCCGCATACTGGATTGGCGGAGTAGTCTGCCTGTTTATTCTTGTTGTTTGCAGTATGAAATTTATCGGCAGCCGGCGTCAGACTTGCCAGATAACCATGAAAAACTGCCCGCACAGCAAAAGTAGCTGCTGTCACTGAGTAATCAGGCATTTTTACTAATTACCAAAACTTATTTACCTGAACAGATAGTGATATTTGCAAAATCATCACTATCTGTTTGTATTAAGTTATTCATACAGCAGGAACAAACCATCAGCCAACCCAGATAAAGGACTACCGGATATGCTTATCACTGCCATTCGTGACTACCTTATCACTATCGGACAAGCCAGCCTGCAGGATTTGTCCCGCCATTTTCAGGTGCAGGAAAGTGCCATGGAGCAGATGCTTAATTTTTGGCTCAGAAAAGGGATCATCCGCCAGATAGGTCCTTACCAGCCTTCCTGTCAGCAAAGTAAATGCAGCGACTGCTTTATTTGTCCTGAAGGTGCCAGAAAAATTTATCAGGCCGTCACCGGCACAGACAGAACCATTCCGATTAGCCGCTTAGCCTGAACCAGCAAAAATTTCAAATCTGACTTACCTGGATGCAGAACTGTCTTTTCAGGTGAAAACACATTAACAATTTGCCGGCATAAATCAATACCACTAACATATCCCTAAACCAGATACTTAATGACACCCACAGAACAAATGAATAAAATATCTGATATATAAAGATAATTTACCTCCCCAACATCATCCTGAAAACCATTAGCATAAACATATCTGTCTGTTTGTACAGCAGGCTGTAAACAAAGTTTACTGTACAAATCCGCCTTTTCCATTACAATCTTCATTTCAAATAAAACTGAAACAGCATCATCAGGCAGACGATACACATAAACTGGAATCAGCACGGCATAACCCGCAAACCGCAATAGCCGCATTCCAGCCAGGTAAAAAAACCGTAATTGCATTGCAACCATGCCTGTTGAAAAAGGATAAACCATGTGTGGCATAGTTGGCGCCATTCGCGCACAGAATAACGTAGTAGAATTTCTTACCAGCGGTCTGGAACGGCTGGAATACCGCGGATATGACTCTTCCGGCATTGCCGTATGGACACCGAACGGTATTGAGCGCGTACGCCGTGTCGGCCGCGTTAAATTTATGGAAGAAGCCGCTCAGGCTGCCGGACTCAAGGGCAGATTGGGCATTGGTCACACCCGCTGGGCAACACACGGTGGTGTTACTGAACCCAACGCTCATCCGCACATTTCTAACAATATGATTGCCATTGTTCATAATGGCATTATCGAAAATTTTGAAAGTGAGCGCAGCCGGCTACAAGCACTGGGTTACGAATTCACATCCCAAACTGATACGGAAGTCATCGCTCACAGCATCCATTACGAATATACCCACACCAGCACCGGCAACCTGTTTCAGGCGGTACAAACTGCCTGCAAACGTTTTCAGGGTGCCTATGCCATCGGCGTTATTGCCAGAGATAATCCCGATAAACTTGTAGCTGCGCGTATGGGCTGTCCGCTGTTAGTGGCGTTGGGTGAAAATGAAAGCTTTATCGCTTCCGATGTTTCCGCCGTTATTGCTTATACCCGTCGTGTTGTCTTTCTTGAAGATGGCGACCTTGTTCAGCTATCCACACAAGGCATTGATATTCTGCTCGACAAACACGATCAGCCGGCAGAACGTGAAATCAAAATGTCTGAACTGTCCTTAGCTTCGCTCGAACTGGGGTTGTACAGCCATTTCATGCAAAAAGAAATTCACGAACAGCCCAAAGCCATCACCGATACCGCCGAAGTATTTCTGGTAGGCGGCTTTGAGCCAGAAAACTTTGGCGCCAGTGCTGCCGGCATCTTTGAGCGAATCCGTAACATTAAAATTCTTGCCTGCGGTACCTCCTACTACTCCGCACTCACTGCCCGTTACTGGCTGGAAGCCATTGCGCAAATACCGACAGACGTCGAAATTGCCAGTGAATACCGCTACCGCAAAGTTATTGCCGACCCGGAACAGCTGGTCATCACGATTTCTCAGTCTGGCGAAACACTTGATACCATGGAAGCGCTTAAATATGCCCAGTCACTGGGCATGCAGCACAGCCTTTCTATTTGCAATGTAATGGAATCGGCTCTGCCGCGTGAAAGTGAACTGGTACTGTATACCCGCGCCGGTGCCGAAATTGGTGTAGCCTCTACCAAAGCCTTTACGACTCAGCTTGTGGCATTGTTCGGACTGGCGGTAACACTGGGCAAAATGCGCGGACTGGTTACCCCTGAAGAAGAAGAGCAATATACTAATGAGCTGCGCCTGCTTCCCGGCAGCGTGCAGCATGTACTTAATCTCGAACCGCAAATTGCCGGCTGGGCAAATCAGTTTGCCGCTAAAAATAACGCACTGTTTCTAGGCCGCGGCATTCATTACCCCATCGCCCTTGAAGGTGCTCTGAAACTTAAAGAGATTACCTATATTCATGCCGAAGCTTATCCCGCCGGTGAGCTTAAGCACGGTCCGCTGGCACTGGTAGACCAGAATATGCCTGTAGTGGTGATTGCACCTAATGACAGCCTGCTCGAGAAAGTTAAAGCCAATATGCAGGAAGTAGCCGCACGCGGCGGCGAGCTCTTTGTATTCACCGATCTGGACAGCGAATTCAGCGCCGATGAAGGCGTACACGTTATCCGTACCCCGCGCCATATGGGCGTACTTTCCCCGATTGTACACACCATACCGGTACAGCTACTGGCCTACCACACCGCACTGGCTCGCGGCACTGATGTAGATAAACCCCGAAATCTGGCGAAATCGGTGACTGTAGAATAAATATCCAGTATATGTCTTTTAATTCTTTAACTACATTAAAAGCCCCTACTGCATAACTACAGCAGAGTTGTTAGTTTTTTGCTTTACCTAACTAAACATTGATTTCTATTTATAAGGTTAAAATACCATCATAATTTAAATATTGATTAATTTTATATAATAAGCCACCTTTAAGGTGGCTTATTTATTGAATTTTAAAGATATTTTTATAGTTATAAGTTTTTATCAAGAACAAGAGTATTAATTTTTAATAATTTAGAAGGGCGGTAACAGCCGTCTGAAACCATGCAACATGATTATGCAGAAAAAAAGTATATTTCTGCATAATAAGAAAACATATGGTGGCTGTTTCAGACTGATAATCTGTTTCGGATGATGTTTTCTGTCAGCGAGTGCCACCGAGAGTTTACGTAGATAATTCATACTCATTGGCCATTCTTTCACACCTTGCAGCCATTGTTCCGGAATACCTGCTTCGCCCGCATAAATCCCGGCAAGAGCGCCGGCAATGGCTGCCGTGGTATCAGTATCCCCGCCCGCATGTATTAATGCACTGACGGTTTGTTCGTAATCACCATAATAGCGCAGCCATGCATAGATAACAGCAGGCACGGTATTGTTGATATAGCCAGTAATCCCTTTTTTTTCCAGTTTCAGCGCCAGCAGATAATCATGCAATTGAGCCTGCTGCTTAAGTTTCTGCTGAGCCAGTTGCAAGTGACTGATAAGCTGCTCTCCGCTTAGCGCAGGCATAATCTCAGCAAAGAAACTGTCAGCAGACACCTCAGACTGCTGCCGGCTGGCATAACCGGCAGCCATGGCAATCACCCATGCGCCTTCTTCAGCACGCGGATCAGTATGAGTTATGATGGTAGCTGCATGAATACATTCACGCATGATGTCTGGATTACCGGCAAAAAACCAGCCTATAACCGGTGCACGCATAGCCGCTCCGTTACCGGCAGAATTATTACCGCTTTTAGCCGGATTTATACCCAGACACAATTTCAGGCAGGCTTTTAAAGTAGCCATACCCAAACCGGCCGGCATGGTCAGAAACCATCGCCTCATGCCTCTGCCCAGCCGGCCACTAAAATCCTTCGGATTCAGCTTACAGCTCAGCAGACATTGTGCCACCATCGCTGCATGCTCAGTATCATCACTGCATAACCCTATTCTCCCCCATGGAGTAACAATCAGGTTGTGCTGAATTTTATCGCCAAACATACGTCTGGCTCGCTTAGGAGCAATACCTTCACGAGCCAGCCCTATTGCATCACCAACTGCGGTACCAATAAGCAATCCGGTAATCTGCCGGACATATTGGGTTTGTTGCATAATTTATTTCCGGTGGATGAATAATAAATTTACAAATGTTAACTATACAGTATTTTCTTTATTATTTCCTGTTTTAACTGTTGAGATTATCAAATTTTTATTTATTTTCAGAATATTCAATAATAATGCTTAGCCATAAAGATAACCTGCTGCCAATTAAATATATAGTCAGAATACAGAGTTTATATAATTACCATTTAATAAATTCAATTAATTCAAAAATCAGAACTTTAATCAATATTGATTTTTATAAATTCAGTTTTAGGCTTATAAAGCTTTAATTCAGAAAGATAAATTTATTCACACTCCCATCTGATTCAGCCGCATTTTTTTACCCATAGATAACCGTTTGATGATAATAAATAATTTTTAGCAACAACTAAATTAAGGTTTGCAAGAGAAACATTTATTTTAAATATTTCTCTTGCCGTTTAAGATTAATTTTATTAATCAGAAATACAAGCATCAATAGCAGAACAGTGAAGCCATTTTTTAATTATCTTATTTTTTTTTTTTGTATATTCGATCTCATAAAAGTTATTTTTATAATTTAATAATTCGATTTTATCCTCCCTAATTAAATATATTTTTGTTTTATTTTTTAAATTTGGAGAATCATATAGATAACTCTTATCCACTGTAAGCTTAAATCCATATTCTTCGGGCTGATATTGAGTTAAAAGGAAACGATTCATACAATCATTAATATCTGTTGAAGTATAAAATGTGTTGCAAAATTTTGAAGCATATTTCTCTGTTAATAGATTGAAATAAATATTATATTGTTTTTGCTCTGGAATTTTAGTGATGTATTTTTGTAATTTAATATTTACTGGTATCTTTTTATGATATATCAATAAAATTAATTCATTAATAAAAGAATTTTGTTCGCTAAGTAAACATAATGAATAACTGAGTCTATCCTCCTGACCGCAGAGGTAAACATCAATATTATCACGTACCCAGTTACATTTTTTATTCAACTCACTTTCCCATTCCTCCTGAAAAATATCAATATTTTTTTTAAAAGAATTTTAGATAATTTATCTATTATAGTTGAATTATGTTTTATTTCTTTATTCATACCATTATTCACTTTATCTATTAAACTATCACTAAAAACATTGTTACTCATAAATATTAATATAATTAGTAGAATTTTCTTCATTACTATAATCCTTTTTCTCAAAATTTAGCTTCATCTTCTCTTCTTTTTACTAATCCATCTAATTTTTACCTTTAATCATTGATAGATGAATTCTGGCACGCATAAAATAGTTTTTACACAATTATTCTACAGAATAAACATTTTTATTGGCATATTCATGTCTGTTGATATGTATCAATAAACAGGATATTGTTAAGTATACATGGTCATAAAACCATTGCCATATGATAATAATTATTATTTAATTCTTGCAGCTTTCAATTTATGTCTGTGTTATGAAATCATTGGATTTAAGCCGTTATTATGCTGCATGTTCTGGTTTACCGTTTCAGGATCGCTGGGCTGTGATGCCATTACGCGCAAGTATGCCACTGGCTGCGGAAGATATCGAAAAGCAATGGCAACAATTACAGCAAACCAAACTTACCGGCAATAAAAGGCTGATTTATATTCATATCCCCTTTTGTGATACTCACTGCCAGTTTTGTGGTTTTTACCAGAATCTGCTGCGCAAATTTGATACTGAAGCATATATTAATGCTTTACTAACCGAAATCACTCTGGAAATCAACAATCCGGCATTACAGTCTGCACCCATTCATGCGGTTTATTTCGGAGGTGGTACACCATCCGCTCTGCCCGCCGGTCAGCTAGCCCGGGTAATCAGTTTACTGAAACAGTCTTTACCTCTTGCACCTGATTGTGAAATTACTATTGAAGGACGAATTTCTGATTTCGATGAGGCACGTACAGATAGTTATATAGAAGCAGGTGCAAACCGGTTTTCAATCGGTATTCAGACTTTCGATACCAATATTCGTCAGAAGCTCGGACGCCTATCCAAACGTGAACAGATTATAGAAACATTTGAACGGATTGCCGCTAAAGACAGTGTAGCACTGGTGTGCGATCTGATGTTCGGATTACCCGGGCAGACGCCTCAGAGCTGGCAGACAGATTTAGAACTTGCTGCCGGTCTGCCGCTGGATGGTGTGGATTTGTATGCTCTAAATCTGCTCTCTTCCACACCGCTGGCTAAGCGGGTGGAAAACGGCCAACTTGAATTACCTTCAGTAGCGGATAAATGTCATTTTTATTTACAGGGTGAAGCTTTTTTACGCCGGCAGGGCTGGATGCAGCTAAGTAACAGCCATTGGGCTAAAACCACACGTGAACGAAATTTATATAATCTGCTAATTAAGCAGGGTGCTGATTTCTTTGCATTTGGCTCCGGTGCCGGTGGCCGGCTGGGCGGTCAGTCATTTATGCTGCAACGCGATCTGGCTGAGTACTATACCCGGCTGAAACAAGGCAAAAAGCCATTGATGATGCTTACCGGCCAATCTTTACTAGGAGAATGGTTATATCAGCTTCAGGCTGGTATAGAACAGGGTCGGGTTGATTTAGCGGCACTGACAACACAGGCTCACTTGTTGGATCCGTTACTGGAACAATGGCAGCAGGCGGGTTTACTCGTCAATGATGCACGCTGTCTGTTGCTAACACCATCAGGCCGTTTCTGGTCGAGCAATCTGTTACAGGCTTTGCAGCAATTACTATTGTCTTTGAATAATCCGGAACATCTTGAGCGGCAGGAAAAAATGATGCAGATGCGCCAAAGCGGAAAATCCGCGCCAGGGCATACCGCTGCTCCGTAATATCTCAGCGTCAAAACAGTTTTAATTTAAGGAAATAAGAATGACTGAACAGTCTGCAAGTAATAATCTTAAACTTTTCATGCAAAGTAACCCGGAAGGTACGCTGGAACAGATTGCCCGGCAATATCAGACTAGTTTAACTGCAGTAATTGAAGCCATGCCTGATGCAGTGATGACAGACGGAAATCAATTTGATACTGTGTGGCAGGAAGTGCTTACATGGGGTGAAATTACTTTTCTGGTTCACACTCCGGACATTATTGCTGAATTTTCCGGTGAACTGCCAGCTGGAAAATATGGTGCCGGTTATTTTAATTTGCAGCATAAGCAAGCATTCGGTGGGCATATCCGGGCAGAAAACTGTGCACATATCGCTTTTGTTGAGCGCAGTTTTATGCATATGGCTACCGCGGGAATTATTTTTCTGAACCGTCAGGGTGAAGCTATGTTTAAAATTTTTGTCGGACGTGATGAACAAAGACAATTAAAAGCACAGCAATTAGATAAATTCAGAATTCTGGCTCAACGTTTCCGTCCAGACTAAGGAAAAACTGATGAAAACGCTATTATTGTTCGGGGTGAGCCCCAAAAAAGGCACCGGCTATCAGGTATTACAGCTGGCATTACAACAATCATCTGAATGGCGCTGTGCGGCACTGGTACGCGATGCCGCTTTTGCCGCTGAATTAAACCAGCAGGGTGTGCAGACTGTGGTTGGTGATGCTACCGATGAATCCAGTGTCAAAGAAATATGCCGGCTTGCCGGCACCAATACCATAATTGTCTCTACTCTGGGTGGATCAGCTGGCGCACATTATCTGGCTCAGCGCCTGATTATTGATACAGCTGAACAAGCTGGTATCTCCCGGATGCTGCTGGTTACCTCTCTGGGCTGCGGCGACTCATGGCATACTATGTCTGAACGCGCAAAAACTGCTTTCGGGCATGCTGTACGGGAAAAATCTCTGGCAGAGGTATGGCTGCAAACCAGTAAGCTGAATTATGAAATTCTGCGTCCGGGCGGTTTGTCTAATGGTGACGTTACTGGCACAGGTAAATGTTTTTATCAGCAGGAGGTACATGGTTTTATTCATCGTACTGAACTGGCTAATGTCATTATGCAAAGAATAAGTGCCAGTGTTCTGGACAACCGCATCTATGCAGTCGTTGATCCGAGGTTAACTTCTGACAATAATTAGAGCATATTGGCGCCTGTATGTGGATAACTTAGTTATCCACAGATCAAAACCCACCCTATCTACAATTAAAAATTGGCAGACATGGTGGGTTTTGTGTACGTATCTCTTTGAAAAAATATCAGGCCTTTTTCACAAAGCACGCTTTAAGCATGATTTTCATGCCGTCAATTTTGCAATCAATTTCATGATCGCCTTCAACCAGACGAATACCTTTAGCTTTGGCACCTTTTTTCAGAACAGTGCTGCTACCTTTAAGCTTAAGGTCTTTAATCAGAATAACGTCGTCACCAGTCGACAACGGATTACCGTTACTGTCTTTAACATCAAGCTCTTGTGATGAACCGGTATTGCTAGCAGCATCCCATTCGTGTCCGCATTCCAGACAGACAGTAAAGCTACCATCAAAATAATTTTGTTCGCTGGCACATTGCGGGCAGATTGGGGTTGATTCAGACATGGTTACACCTTTGCGATGGTAAAAGCGGCGATTGTACCTAATTTTGCTACAACTACCACATTTTTATGTACTTGCTCTGCTTTTTTTGCAACTTTTGTACAGCTATACTGAATAATATGCCTAATTACGGTATTGCTGAGCTGTTTTTTCTGAACGTTTGAACACCAGTTCATCCTCACTTGATTCATGTGCAGCAAACTGGTAACCATGCTCATTGAATTCATGCAGCATTTTAGGTGAGTGCAGTTTATTGCGTACAATAAAGCGAGTCATCAATCCCATGGCTTCTTTCGCATAAGCATTAACATTCATGTATTTACCCGCTTTTTCATCCAGAAAAACCGGTTTAATTACCTGTGCTTTAAGTTTATCCTTATCTATTGCTTTGAAATAATTATCAAAAGCTAAATCAATGATGGTTTCAGTTTCTATTTGATTCAAATGGCTGGTCAGGGTTTCATGCCAGAAATGATACAAATTAATACCTTTAGGATTCTCCAGACGTACATTCATGCTCAGGCGGTAGGGCTGGATTAAATCCAGCGGACGCAATATGCCGTACAAACCGGAAAGAATACATACGGCGGTTTGCATATAATCCAGTTCATGCAGGGATAAATCACTGACTTTCAGTCTGGTGTAGATATCACCACTATAGGCAAAAACCGCCTGTAAAGCATTATCAGGGGTAAATGGCGTATGCCAGTCACGAAAACGCTGCTGATTAAGCTCAGCCAGATGCGGGCTGATGTGCATCAATTCTTCCAGCTGTTTCACACTTAGCTGACGGCAATAATGTACTAACTGTTCGCTCTGTTTAAGAAACTGTGGCTGAGTATACTTTTCACTCAGGCGCGGATTAGCAAAGTCCTGACTGGTGGGTGCAGCGATAATGGTTAACATACGGCCTCCTGTTCAATCACTGGTACACATTTATGCTCATCATGGTGAAATAAAATATTATTATCAATCAGATAATGCATAAAAACTCGATATCACCACTTTACCTGAGAAAATATTGTCAGCAGAACACAATAGCCGGAATTTAGCATAATGCTACATATATATTACATTTCAGTAACGTATATGTCTCTCCAGGTAAACACTTTACTGAACCGAAAAACAGATTGCTAACCACAATGGAGAAAATAAAGAAAAAAATTAATTTACTGACAGCCGAAAATAAAAAAACAGGGCTGCACACTGTCAGCCCTGTTTTGCTTTATTTGCTCTGCTTAGAATTCACCGTCAATATCGGCAATACTTACCAGCTTAGCATTAACAAATTCTTTTAAGCCCAGATCCAGTAATTCACGTCCGAATCCGGAACGTTTCACACCACCGAAAGGTAAGTCAGCTTTTACCATGGTTGGATGATTAATAAATACCATACCGGTATCAATCTGCTGAGCCAGCTGTGCACCGCGTTCTTCGTCAGCAGTAAAGATAGATCCGCCTAATCCGTACGGGCTATCGTTAGCAATCTCGATAGCGTGTGCTGCATCTTTAGCACGGTAAATTGAAGAAACCGGACCAAAGAATTCCCAGTGACGTGCCGGATTATCCGGCTGAATATTGGTCAGAATAACTGGCCGGAAGAAACAGCCCTGAGCAGGCATGTCCAGCGGGATTTCCTCAGCGTGCGCACCGAGCTTAACTGCTTCATCCAGCTGCTGCTGTAAACCAGTAACGGCTGAGCGTGAAGACAGCGGAGCCAGTGTTGTGGCTGCATCCATCGGATCACCCATGCGCAATTGCTGCACACCCTGACGATACAAACTCAGGAAACGGTCGTATACACCATCTTCTACAATAATACGCTTGGCACTGACACATACCTGACCAGCATTCCAGTGACGTCCGAAGACAGCCCATTTAGCTGCTTTTTCGATATCTGCGTCATTAAGTACGATGAACGCATCTGCACCACCCAGTTCAAGGGTACATTTTTTCACTGCGGCTCCGGCCTGAGCGGCAACAATGGCACCGGCACTTTCAGAGCCAGTCAGCGCTACACCGCGTACACGCGGATCTGCAATGATTTTGGCCAGTTGAGCATGAGTTGGATAGAGATTCTGGAAAGCACCGGCCATTAAACCGGCCTGAAGAAACATCGCCTCCATTTTCGCTGCACACTGAGGTACATTAGAAGCATGTTTCAGCACAATCACATTACCGGCAGCCAGTTGCGGGGCTGCAATACGTGCTATCTGGTAATAAGGGAAGTTCCATGGCTCAACAGCCAGAATAATACCCTGCGGAGCAAATTCAATACGGGCACGATTACCTTTATTGGATGTAACCGGTAACACTTCCGGCTGAAGCTGCCGTTCAGCATTAACTGCATAATATTCAAGAATCTGTGCTGAAAGCTCAGTTTCTGCTTTAGCTTCACTAAACAGTTTACCCATTTCCAGTGTGAGTAAACTGGCATATTCTTCAATATTAGCCCGCAGAATATCCGCAGCGTTTTGCAGAATACGCGCACGCTGGGCAAATGTAGTAGTTTTCCACTGATGGAAAGCGGCATCAGCATGATTTAATGCTGCTTCCAGCTCAATATCGGTAGTATCAGAAAATGCCTTTACCTGTTGCTCGGTATAAGGATTGGTACTAGCGTACGCCATATAATTACCTCTCATGAGTAAAAGTTACACCACGGTTACTGCCCTGTTGGCTATTTTTGGTGTGCCGCCGGTACGGGCAGGTTCTGAAACAATTACAGTGTTTACTATGAAGAAATGGTTGTGTGCCTGATGTGTGCTGCCGCTGTTAATTATCTTTTGTAAGCCTGATACAGAGGCTACCGGCAACATTAATTTTCCTGTCTGTTATCACTCTAGCATGATTATGTATTAATTGAGTTTAACAATAATTTACCACAACAGCAAGCGTACCGTAAACTAACAAATTCAAGCATGCTGTCTTAGTGCATTAGCTAAATACCATAGCAACTGGTATGTGTAAGGATAATAATCCATCACTCAATAATTTCTTCGCAGGCAATAATCGAAATTTTTGTTTCCTGAAACTCTCTTGCAGTAGCAGCACAGCACGCATAAACTGTTTTAACATTTAATTATTCATAAGGATGTACAAATGAGTAAACTGGCGATAGTGGTTTTTTCCGGTTACGGACATACTCGTAAAATAGCTGAAGCAGCCGCTGCAGATACCGATGCAGTACTGGTTGAAATTGATGCTAATGGTGATCTGGACAATGATCAGTGGCAACAGCTTCACGACGCCAAAGGGATTATTTTTGCCGCACCTACTTATATGGGCAATGTACCCTGGCAATTCAAAAAATTTGCTGATGCCACTTCAGGACTGTGGGCAGAGCGCGCTTGGCAAAATAAAGTATTTGGCGGATTTACCAATAGTGCCAGTTTTAACGGTGACAAACAGGTTACGCTTATCTGGATGCAAACACTGGCCGCACAGCACGGCGGTATCTGGGTAAGTCTGGGGCTGTTACCGGCCAATAACAAAGAAGCAGACCGTAATGATATTAATGTGCTCGGAGGCTCTGGAGGAGCACTGATACAAACACCGGCAGATTCCAGCGTAGATGAAATTCCGCGCGGCGATATTGAAACCGTTAAAATCTACGTAGCACGGGTAAGCGAAATCATCAATAAATTAGCTTAATCGTTTTTAAGCTAATTTCGAATTTCAGCCCGTTATCTGTTGTTGCCGGTTAATGGCAGTAACAGATAACGGGCTGTTTAAATAAATATCACCTATTATTAATTAAGCTGATGGTTGTTGTCTGGTTTTCCACCATGAAACAAGTATAGCAATCATTAAGGCACTAAACACGACAGTCAGTGAAGCAAAAGAAGGAATATGCCACCATTTGGCCACCAGCATTTTGCCGCCAATAAAAGTTAAAACCACAGCCAGCCCGTATTTCAGATAGATAAATTTTTCTACTACATTAGCAAGTAAAAAATACATCGCACGCAGCCCCAGTACCGCAAAGATATTGGAAGTAAAAACTATAAACGGGTCAGTGGTGACAGCAAATACTGCCGGAATACTGTCAACAGCAAAAACAACATCACTTAATTCAATCACAATCAACGTAAGCAGCAAAGGAGTTGCCATACGCTGACCGTTTTCAACGGTAAAGAATTTTTCCCGGTTTAACTGCGCGCTAACATGCATATGCCGGTGCAGCCAGCCTATCAGCGGATTATCGGCCAGACCTTTATCTTCCGTCTTTTCAGGCAGCATCAGCTTAATTCCACTATAAAGCAGGAATACACCAAACAGATACAATACCCATTCAAAACGGCTGACCAGTACTGCACCCAGAGCCACCATAATGGCGCGTAGTACAATAGCGCCCAGTACACCGTACAGCAAAACACGATGCTGATACTCAGCCGGCACTTTGAAATAACCGAATATCAGGATAAATACAAAAATATTGTCGACTGAGAGTGATTTTTCCAAAACATAACCTGTCAGGAAATCCATCACCGAATCTGCTGCTATAGCCGGACCGGCGGCAGGATTATGTGCCAGCTCAAAATACAGCCAGGCAGCAAATCCGAGAGAGACAGTAATCCAGACTGTTGTCCATAGCAAAGCTTCTTTGGTACTAACCCGATGCACTCCCTCTTTTTTCAATGTAAGCATATCAATTGCAATCATCACAATGACAATCACAATAAATACACCATAGAATAAAGGTGTACCAACAGAATTCAGCTGTAGCTGCATAAGTTTTTCCTGCTAAATATTTTTATCATAAAAAATCTGGTAACCATACCAGTTATCAGAATCAGCAGTCAGGCAAATGGCTTTATACCGGCTGCTATTCGAACAATAGCATATTCGGCAGAAAAGTTAATCCCCCTGCTGATAATTGTTCGCCTCTGTTAGGAATTAAGAAAATATATTCTGGATTATTTTTTTGTCAGAACAAATAATATTTGCCGTAAATAATTATTTATACGGTAGAAATATAATGATCCGATGTGTTGATAAGATGATAAAGGTAACTTTAATATTAGCTATATTCCAGATTATCAATTTAATCTATTATTTTTTATATGCTCTGATTTTTTACATCTATCCATATCATACACTGGATTTTATTTAAACTCCGCATTTACCAAAAAATTTAAATATTTAATATTATTAAATAAAAAAATAACAGAATTTAACATTCTGTTATTTTTTTATTAATTTTCCATCACGATTTATTTTGTTTCACAATCCGAAGCTGTTATACGCACATTAAATAATTCTTCATCATTAAGAAAATAATGATGATTAACCCCTTTCGGAAGAGATTTTCTTAATTGCACCACACCAGGATCATTATCAGAACAATATATTTTTTTCAAATTATCAGTAGTCATTTTTTTCGATGCAGATAACATTAATTCTTTTTTATTTCCAGTTACAACATATTTATAATTTGCTACTCCATCTTCTATATAGATATCAACTAATTGAGTATTTGAGGAAACTCTGACAGGAAGTTGTTTTTTAAATTCGTCAAAGTAAACCTGTAATTCATTATTATCTAATTTATTACTTCCTGACTTATCAGCTTCTGATTTACTCTCTGATTGTGCTGTTTCACTAGCATTTTTATTTGATTGTGCAGGATTCGAATTATTACACCCAAAAAGCATCAGACTTATGGATAACATCGCTATAGTTTTTAATATTTTCATACCTAAGTTCCATCATAATATTTTAATCGCCCTATATTATTACAAATAAATCTATTATTTTACAATACTTGACCATAATTATTAATTAATTTTTGTATTTTTATAATCACCAGTCACTAATCAAATTTATCTATTTCTTTTATTTTAGTATATAAAATTCACATTTTAATGATTTTCTTCTCTCTGGCTGGTATTCAATCCATTATTTAAGTGTTTTATCCAATGCCATATCGCAAATAATCTTTATTTTTTAATAACATATTATTTAGTATAAACAAATCTGGAATAATGACATTTTCGCGCTTCTGCAGCACACCTATTGTTTATTCTCTTTTATAATTAGTTACCGTTGCTGATAGTAATTTATCTGTTCAGCTAAAGTAAAAATAAAAAAGGAGAAATCGGATGAACACAGCCTCTGTACGTCAGTACTGGCATCAGTTAACCAATACCAATCAGCTTTGTCAGTTTATTGATGTTATCCTGCGCAGCTATGGGCAGGTTATGTTGCAAAACAATCCTGTTTCTGGGTTAATCTTTTTAATAGGCATACTATTTGGCAGTTACAGTGCCGGTAAGCCACAAACTGCTCTGGCCTGTTTACTCGCTGTGGTCTGTGCCAATGCAATAGCTTATCTGTACCAGCTTAACCGCAAAGCCTGGCTGCAAGGAATTTATGGTTTCAATGCCTGTCTGATTGGTATCGCCTTATCTATTTTCTGCGAAAATTCACTGTATTTATGGCTAAGTATCATACTTGCAGCCATATTATCAGTATTTATTACACAAGCATTCAGCTCAATATTACAGCAATGGTACCTACCCTGTCTGACAATACCATTTGTGTTGCTTACATGGCTGTATCTATTGGCTACACCATCATTCTCAGTACTGATACGCGAACCGTCTGCTGCATTATCTGCACAGATTTCAAGTTTTCATCTGCTGCATCTAATACCGGATAGTATACTGGGCATTGCCGAAGTATTTTTATTTAACAGCACACTGGTAGGTGTTATTTTTCTGGCAGGGCTGGCAGTCAATTCAATCAGAATGGCTATCTATGCACTGGCCAGTTCTTTACTGGCCATCGGTATTGCACTGTTATATGGCAGTCAAATTGAAATGATTTCTCTCGGCCTCTATTCTTTTAATGCAATCCTGACAGCTATCACACTGGCTACTTTCAGTAATAATCAAGATTTTAAAACTGTTATTTATATTATCTTCGGTATTATCTTCACTGTTCTTACTCAGGCAGCATTAGCCACAATACTGAAGCCATTTGCTATACCTGTATTAACCTTACCTTTTGTACTAGTAAGCTGGTTATGGTTATTAACCAATCAAACTTTAAGCCAGCGTTAGCGTTCGATTTTATATATTGAATACAAGAAAATAAGAAAAATTTGTATTTTTCAGATTCTAAAATTGGATAGGCAACAGAAAACAGCCATCCTGGTAAAACAAGATTAAATCAATGCTTTTTACTAACTATGAATCAGAAAATGCAAATTCACAATTTTGCGCGGAAATATCAAAGAAAGAGTTCTGTAATATGAAAGGTAAATGTATACCCACTTGAAATAATCAAACCAGTAAAATATTCAAATTTTTCGGCTATTTTTGCTGCTATATTGAACACAACATCAGGTTATCTGATAAAAAAGACTGCCCTGATGGCAGTCTTTTTCGGTACAACATGTTGCAAATAAGAATTAACGTTTGAACATATTGCCGTATTTCTGATTGAACTTATCCACACGACCGGTAGAGTCAACGATTTTCTGTTTACCTGTGTAGAAAGGGTGACATGCAGAACATACTTCGATATTGAAAGTATCTTTTTCCATTGCGGATTTAGTTACAAAAGTGTTACCGCAAGAGCAAGTTACAGTTATATCATGGTAGTTCGGTTGAATGCTGTTATTCATAATATCGTCCTTGGTTGGCGGGCACAGGGGTTGTGCCTGTACCTCTTGAAACGGATGTTCAGAATCGGGTAATTATACTCGCATGAGTAAGATTTTCAAGTGAATCAGTATATAGCAGCTACTCTTCTTCACGGCTAAAATGATATGAAACGGCCAGATTCCTTACATCCCACTATTTAAGTCTAACATTGCTGTCAAGACCATAATGCATTACAAAAATACACCCAGTCTGAGACAATACACCCAGTTTGAGACTTAAGGCTGTGCTATATACGAATTCAGGCACGGCGCCAGCTAGTTCCGCCGGCACCATCTTCCAATACAATACCGGCTGCCGTAAGCTCATCACGAATCCGGTCGGATTCAGCCCAGTTACGTTCTGCACGAGCCTGCTGCCGTGAAGCTATCAGCGCTTCTATAGCTGCGTTATCCAGACCCTGCACCGTTTCCCCCACTTCTCCCTGAAGAAAAGCGGCTGGATCACGTTGTAACAAGCCCAGTAAACCTGCCAGTTCTTTCAGACATCCTGCCAGTTCGGCATCATGTGTTTTATTAATTTCATTAGCCAGCTCAAACAATACTGCTACAGCTTCAACTGTAGCAAAGTCATCATTCATGGCTGCATAAAAACGACGTGTATAATCATTTAAGTCAGCATGAATTGCCACTTCTGCCGCAGATGTATTTTTAAGTGCCGTATATAAGCGGGTTAATGCGCCTTTTGCATCATTCAGATGAGCATCCGAATAGTTCAAAGGGCTGCGGTAATGTGCGCGCAAAATAAAAAACCGCACAACTTCAGCATCGTATTTTTGCAACACTTCGCGGATAGTGAAGAAATTTCCGAGAGATTTAGACATTTTTTCATTATCTACACGAATAAATCCATTATGTAACCAATATTTAACATGACTGGCAAAATGATTATGCTCTTCACAGCACCCGTTTTTTTCTGCACCGCAACTCTGAGCAATTTCATTTTCATGATGAGGGAACTGTAGATCGGCGCCACCTCCATGAATATCAAAATTTTTACCCAGTAGTGCCTTACTCATGGCAGAACATTCAATATGCCATCCCGGGCGTCCCCTGCCCCACGGGCTGTCCCATGCTGGCTCATGCGGCTTGGCTGATTTCCACAACACAAAATCCAACGGATCCCGTTTATGTCCGTCAACATCAACCCGTTCTCCGGCACGCAAATCATCCAGACTTTTCCCGCTTAACTGACCATATTGCGGATATTCACGCACAGCATAGAAAACATCACCATTATCCGCCATATAAGCTTTATTATTAGCAATGATATCTTCAATCATGCTTATCATTTGCGGGATATATTGCGTGGCTCTCGGTTCGTGGTCTGGCTGCAGTACCCCCAAAGCGGCTGCATCTTCGTGCATGGCCTGAATATAATAATCGGTAAGCTCAGTAATACTAATCCCGCGTTCATTGGCACGGGTAATGATTTTATCGTCTATATCAGTAATATTACGTACATAATCAAGCTGATAGCCTAATTCCCGCAACCAGCGCGCCACCAGATCAAATACAATCATTACTCTGGCATGACCAAGATGGCAATAATCATAAACAGTCATACCACACACATACATACGCACCTGTTGCGGATTAATCGGTGTAAATTCTTGTTTGCTTCTGGTTAAGGTGTTATACAAGCTGAGCATGTCGTTTCCAAATAGCTAAAATGGTAGCACTGTACTAAGGTAATTAGTTTGTATGAGGTTAAACTGGTTGTTTTCAAGATATAACCAGCTTAAAAAGTTAATTATAGTAGTCTGAATGGTACTATAGCCAATAATTATTGTCGTCTAAAGCGATTTTCAACCAAAAATTTATATTTTTATCATATAGGTATAACAATTTTTATTTTCAGTACATCATATTGCAAAAAAAGCATGACTCTTGCTTTTCTACTATAGAAGGCATAAAACAGAAACTGTGAAAAGCATAATCAAGCTTATATTCAAGAGAAGGAGTAAGTATGACTATTATGAAACCACTGGCTGCATTTGCAGCTGCAACCACCCTTGCTTTAACTGGCTGTGTTACCGATCCGGCGACCGGTCAGTCTCATCCCAGTAAAACAGCGGTATATGGTTTAAGCGGCGCTGCCGTATGCGGCATTGTCGGCGCGATCACTCATAACAGCCGCGGTGCACGTAATGCAGCACTCGGTTGCGGTGCTATCGGAGCCGGTATTGGCGCCTATATGGATTATCAGGAAAAACTGTTACGCCAGAAACTGGCTAATACCAATGTCGAAGTTCAGCGTGAAGGTAATCAGATTAAACTGACTATGCCTGAAAATGTGACATTTGCAACCAATAGTTCAGAATTAAGTGGTGCGGCTACCTCTTCTCTGTCATCGGTAGCTGAAGTACTGGCTAAATATGTAGATACAACCATCACTATTGCCGGATACACTGATAGCACAGGTAATGACAGTATTAACATTCCATTATCACAGCGCCGTGCACAATCAGTTTCAAATTTCCTGACTTCACGTGGTGTTGCTTATAACCGTATCAGTGCTAACGGATACGGATCTGCCAATCCTATTGCCAGCAATGCAACTGTTGAAGGACGTGCACAAAACCGCCGTGTGGAAATCCGGTTAAATCCGGTACAACAGGCTCAGACTACAACCACACAGCAAACTACAACCTATGTTCAGTAATTACTGAATATGCCTGATTGATTACTGCAGCAGCTCCAGCAGTCAGACAATTAAAATTCGGTATATTTATTCAATCAAGCTGCAAATAAAAAAGCACTTCAGTATGAAGTGCTTTTTTTCAGACTGTATTTTATATATCCAGTGAACGATGCAGTTTAGCCTGCCGCTCAATACGTTTATTGATAAACCATTGCTGAGCCAGAGTCAGAATATTATTCGTCAACCAGTAGAGAACCAACCCTGCCGGGAAGAAGAAAAACATTACGGAAAACGCAACTGGCATAATTTTCATCATTTTCGCCTGAACCGGATCAGTTGGCGGCGGATTCATGAACGTTTGCAGATACATAGTCAGTGCCATGAGCGCAGGCAGAATAAAGTAAGGATCCTGACGGCCTAAATCGGTAATCCAGCCAATCCATGGGGCTCCGCGCAATTCCACCGAAGCAAACAATGCCCAGTACAGACCAATAAATACCGGAATCTGCAGCAGCATAGGCAGACAACCGCCAACAGGATTGATTTTTTCCTTTTTATACAGCGACATCATTTCCTGCTGCATACGCATACGGTCATCACCGTACTGATCTTTCAATGCCTGCAAACGCGGAGCTACAGCACGCATCTTGGCCATCGATTTATATGAGGCATGTGTCAGCGGAAACAGAATTGCTTTGACAGTAAGAGTAAGCAGAATAATCGCCCAGCCCCAGTTCTGTACCAGACTGTGCCACCAGTTCAGCAGCCAGAATAAAGGAGAAGAAAACAGCGATACTTTGCCGTAGTCTTTAATCATCTGCAAATGATCGGCTACTTTAGTAATGACAGAATAAATCTGCGGACCAGCATACAGGGAGATACCGAAACTGCCGGTGGAGTTAGCACCAATATCTTTCAACGGTACTCGTACGCCAGCAGAATACAGGCCATCACTGCGTTTTCTAATATCTATCTGGCAGTCACTGGTACCACAAACACTGTTACCTTCTTTCGGCTGCAGAATCCAGGTAGTCATAAAATAATGCTGGGTCATACCAATCCAGCCGGTATTGGTTTTACGCTGATAGTCTGCCTGATCACGACCAGAGGTGTAATCACTATCAAGATCTTTAAAGGCTACTTTTTCAAATTTACCATTCGGGGTATACAGTACTGGACCAGTATAAGTATGATCGAAATAGCCTGTACCTTCAGGTTCCTTATCATCCCGCAGTACCCGGTAAGCTACATCCATTTGTAATGGCTGAGCATTGTGATTGGCAATTTCATAGCGCAGCCCGATCAGGTAACTGCCTTTAGTAAACGTATAAATTTTACTAACCTGTACACCGTTTTGTTCGGCAGCAGTCAGGCGCACATCCAGTTTGTCACCATTAAGCGTGTACTGTTTTTTCGCAGCTGTAAATGTCAGGTCTTTAAACTGATAGTCACCCTGACGGTTTAATAATACCGACTGGGCGACATACTGATGACCATTTGCACCATTATCCAGCAATACAAAAGGCTTGCTGGCATCACTGGTGGCCTTGTATTTATTGAGAGTTAGCTGGCGTAAATCGCCGCTTTTTTCATCAATAACAGCCTTAACAGTATCAGTAGTCACTGTTACCGGCTCTGTTTTACTCAGGGCACTCTCGGCAACAACACCAGTAGAAGAAGTATTGCTGTTACTGGTGGATGATGTTTGTTGTGCAGCTGGCTGTTTTTCGGGTTGCGGGTATAATTTTTCCCAACCCAGCAAAATCGCCATGGTCAGCACAAAAAATATCAATAATCGTTTGAAATCCATAGTGTATTCCGTCTACTCGCTAAGGAAGAGGGTCATGACCGCAACCACCCCATGGATGACAGCGGCAAATACGCTTTATCGCCAGCCAGCTACCTTTCATTACCCCGTATTTTTGCAGCGCCAGTACGGCATATTGCGAACAGGTCGGGTTGTAGCGGCAGCGCGGTGGTAACAGCGGGCTGATGGCATACTGATAGAACCGGATCAGACCCAGCAATAAATATCTCATTGCGAAGATGCTTTACACCTGTCAGCTGTAATAAGCAGCTGCTGTAAAGTCCTGACTACGCCAGCGTACTCAGCATGCCGGAACGGCTGGCGTACACGAATGATTATATCTACCGGCGGCAATTCATGCTTATGCAGGCGAAACCACTCGCGTATTAAGCGTTTCATATAATTGCGCCGGTTAGCACGTTTGGCAACTTTTTTGGCTACTATCAGCCCCAAACGCGGGAAACCTAAACTATTGCGTGCCTGAAAAACCTGAATCCAGGCACGGCTTTTTTGGCAACGTAATGCAAAAACGGATGAAAAATCATCCGTTTTTAATAGGCGATATTTTTTGCCAAAATGATAATCCATTCTTGTTCTTACACAGCCAAACGTTTACGGCCTTTGGCACGACGGGCAGCCAGCACAGCACGTCCGCCACGGGTTTTACTGCGAACCAGAAAGCCATGAGTGCGTTTGCGGCGGGTAACGGATGGTTGATAAGTGCGTTTCATAATTTATTCCCGAATTAACTTTAAATAAAACGTAGCATTACACAACAAGAACAGCACTTTGTCAATCAATATAATCTGTAGCAAAGCTTTACGGGAGCTGTGCTGGTGTAAAGTGCAAATCATGGTCAGAAATTTGTTTATTGCGTATAATTAGCATAATAGGCACTTATTGTTTCCAGCCTTCAGCCAGCTCCGATTGACAGATAAATTTAAGCTTCACGAATGACCCTGACAGAATTTTGGCCTCAGTGCCTATTACAATTAAAACAAAGCTTACCTTCTCAGCAATACCAGATGTGGATTGCACCTTTAACTGTGGGCGAAGAAAATGGCAACTGGGTTATTTTTGCGCGTAATACTTTTACCTTCAATCATATCCGCGAGCGTTTCTGGCCGGCTATCGAAAATGCCAGACAATCTGTTCTGCCAGACGGCAGCACACCATTAATTCTGAAAATCGGACAGGGACAATCTCTGCAGGCTGCCACTGAGGCAATACCGGCAGGAAACAATTCACCGGCTAAGACTGCAGAACCAGCCTTAAATGTCGCTGAACAGCCGGCTGATACTAAACCGGATTCAGTTGATAGCAATAAAATTCCTTCTGAAGTTTCAGCCAAACCACAGACAACGGCAAAACGTACCGAATCTGCTCAGGACATTATTGCCAAACGCCTGCGAAACAACCAGACTAAAAGCGCAAGTGCTACTGCCGAAACAAAAGTAAACAGCAAACAGACCGCCACAGAAAAACCTGAGACTGGTGAATCAGTGGCTACCTCTGATTCAGCACATGAAAACGGTAAAAAATCCCGCTATACTGATACCAACCTTAATCCTGAACATACTTTTGCTGCTCTGGTACAAGGTAAAGGAAACCGTCTTGCTCACGCTGCAGCGCTGTCGATTGCAGAAAATCCCGGCAATAGCATGTACAACCCGTTTTTTATTTATGGCAGTACCGGTCTGGGTAAAACCCACCTGGTACAGGCTATTGGCAACCAGCTATTTGCCACCGACAACAAAGTAAAAATACGCTATATTCATGCTGATGAATTCATTCGCGGCATTATGAATGCATTCCACGCCAAATCTTTTGATGCCATGCGCCAGCAATATCAGCAGGTAGACTTACTGATTATGGATGACGTACAGTTTATTGCCGGTAAAGACCGTACTATGGAAGAGTTTTTTTACGTCTATAACCATTTAATTGACGAAAAAAAACAAGTTATCCTTACCTGTGATACGCTGCCTACTCATATAGACGGCATGGACGATCGCCTGAAATCCCGTTTCTCATGGGGGCTGAGTCTTGAGCTGGAACCGCCAGAGCTGGAAATGCGCGTAGCCATTTTGCAGAAAAAAGCTGAGCTGGCTCAGGTGAAGCTTGAGGACGAAGCTGCATTTTTTATTGCCAAACATATCCGCAGCAACGTGCGTGAACTAGAAGGTGCATTCAAGCGGGTAGTAGCACAAAGCCGTTTTGCCAGCCGCCCGATTGATGTAGGGCTGGCTACTGAAGCATTACAAGATATTCTGGCTGTTAACCACAAACCCATGACCCTGGAACACATTCAGAATACGGTAGCAAAATTTTATGGGATTACCATTAGTGATATGGTAGGGAAAAAACGTACCCGGAATCTGGCACGCCCGCGCCAGATGGCCATGACCCTGGCAAAAGAACTTACTCCGCTTAGTTTACCCGCTATTGGCAGCGGATTTGGTGGCCGCGACCATACCACAGTTATGCATGCGGTAAAAAGTATCTCCAAACTCCGCAAGGATGATGCTGAAACAACCAAAGCGTATGAAACCTTAATGATGATTTTGCGAGATTAAACCAAGGAACAAAATATGCTGATATTACAAGCAGAACGTGACAGTTTACTCAAACCGCTGCAGGCAGTAACCGGTATTGTAGAGCGTCGTCATACATTACCGATATTATCTAATGTATTACTGGAAAACCATCAGGGGCAAATCAAGATTCTGGCAACCGATCTGGAAATTCAGATTGATACCATCGGCCCCAAAAGCGAAGCAGAAGATTTTCGCATTACCACCAATGCCAAAAAACTGCAGGATATCCTGCGGGCTTTACCGGCCGGCGCAATCGTTTCTCTGGACTGGAATAACAACCGTCTGGTGCTGAAAGCAGGCAAAAGCCGTTTTAATCTGCAAACCCTGCCGGCCGAAGATTTTCCATTAATGAGTGTGGGCGAAAATATTGATGCCAGCTTCAGCCTGCCACAGGAAACATTTCGTGAAATGCTGTCTCAGGTACAATACAGCATGGCCATTCAGGATATCCGCTATTATCTGAATGGTCTGCTGATGCAGACAGAAGGCAATCAGCTGCGTCTAGTCGCTACAGACGGACATCGTCTGGCCTATGCAGCCTGCAATATTGAAGCCGATTTACCCAAAGCAGAAGTTATTCTGCCGCGTAAAACCGTGCTGGAACTCTTTAAGCTGCTTACCTTCCCCGAACAGCCAATCACCATTGAACTGCTGAACAATCAGGTACGTTTCCGTTGTAATGACACCATTATTGTTTCTAAAGTCGTGGATGGTAAATTTCCGGATTACAACCGAGTTATTCCACTGGATAACGATAAAATCTTTCTGGCCAACCGTACCGAGCTGCTGGGTGCACTGGAACGGGCAGCCATTCTTGCCAATGAAAAATTTCGCGGTGCCCGCCTGCAAATCCAGCCCGGATTACTGAGCGTGACCTGTAATAATAACGAACAGGAAGAAGCTCGTGAAGAGCTGGAAATTGCTTATCAGGGAGATACACTGGAAGTCGGTTTTAATATCAACTATCTGATGGATGTATTGCGTAATTTACATGCAGAAGATTTACAACTTGCTTTTGGTGATGCAAACCGTTCAACACTGTTTACCATCCCGAACAATCCCAACTTTAAGTATATAGTTATGCCCATGCGGATTTAAATATCCATGCACTCTTAAATCCGGTTACTGCCGTACGCCAGCTTTCTGTTTTTAATAGTTCAGCTTGGTTTACGGCAGTTTATTATTTACAATCAGTATTCTTATCTTTTAATAAACATTAAATAAAACATCATCTTAAATATAGCATATGACTGAAAAAAAACCGATTTTATGCTATAATAAGTTTTTGGTTAATTGCCCTCAAACAGGCCTGTTATACAGCTATACCGCTAACTTTTTTATAATTAATAACAGTTATAAATGACCTTTAACAGCATAATCGCTGCCAAGTTTAGTAAAGAATTCTTATGATAGATCAACACCCTGAAGATTACAGTGCCGACAGTATCAAAGTATTAAAAGGTTTGGATGCTGTACGCAAACGTCCCGGTATGTACATTGGTGATACTCAGGATGGCACGGGTTTACATCATATGGTATTCGAAGTTCTGGATAATGCCATTGATGAAGCACTGGCCGGATACTGTGATCATATTACCGTAGCAGTTAATGCCGATAACTCCATTACTATTGAAGACAATGGCCGTGGCATTCCTACCGATATGCATCCGGAAGAACATCGTTCAGCAGCTGAAGTAATCATGACCATTCTGCATGCCGGCGGTAAATTTGATAACAACAGTTATAAAATTTCCGGTGGTCTGCATGGTGTAGGTGTCTCTGTAGTTAATGCACTTTCTGACTGGCTCCGTCTGACCATCTACCGTAATCACAAAGAACATTTTGTAGAATTTCGTCATGGGGATGCAGTTGCTCCGCTGGCTGTTGTCGGCGATACCGACAAACAGGGTACACGTGTTCAGTTTCTGGCCAGTACCGAAACCTTTGGTAATATCGATTACCATTTTGATATTCTGGCCAAACGCATCCGGGAGTTATCTTTCCTAAACAACGGCGTCAGTATTGAACTCTTTGATAAACGTGATGGCAAACACGAAAATTTCGCATTCAGCGGTGGTGTAGCCGGCTTTGTACAATACATGAACCGGAATAAAACGGCTCTGCACAATAAAGTTTTCTATGCCAATGGTGAAAAAGATGGCATGAGCGTGGAATGTGCCATGCAGTGGAACGACAGTTATCAGGAAAACGTGCAGTGTTTCACCAATAATATTCCGCAACGCGATGGCGGCTCCCATTTAACCGCCCTGCGCCAGGTTATGACCCGAACCATCAACAACTACATTGAAGCCAATGAAGTTGCCAAAAAAGCCAAAGTAGATACTAATGGCGATGATATGCGTGAAGGTTTAACCTGCGTATTGTCTGTTAAACTGCCTGACCCGAAATTTTCTTCACAAACCAAAGACAAACTGGTTTCCAGTGAAATAGGTCCAGTGGTTAATGAAGTGCTTGGTAAAGCATTGTCTGAATTTCTGGAAGAAAATCCTGCAGAGGCCAAAATCATCACAAGCAAAATTGTTGATGCCGCGCGTGCACGTGAAGCAGCGCGCAAAGCACGCGAAATTACCCGCAGAAAAGGGGTAATGGATGGTCTGGGGCTGCCGGGCAAACTGGCAGACTGTCAGGAAAAAGATCCCGCTTTATCAGAATTGTATCTGGTCGAAGGTGACTCGGCAGGCGGTTCTGCCAAGCAAGGCCGTGATCGTAAATTTCAGGCCATTTTGCCCTTAAAAGGTAAAATCCTGAATGTAGAAAAAGCCCGTTTTGAAAAAATGCTTGCCAGTCAGGAAGTTGGTACTTTAATCACTGCACTGGGTGCCGGTATAGGCAAAGAAGAATTTAACCCGGAAAAATTGCGTTATCACCGCATAATTATCATGACCGATGCGGATGTAGACGGCGCGCATATCCGTACCCTGTTGCTTACCTTCTTCTACCGGCAAATGCCTGAACTGGTTGAACGCGGTTATGTGTATATTGCTCAGCCACCATTGTATAAAGTGGAATATGGCAAAAAAGATAACTACCTGAAAGACGAGTTTGAAAAAGATCAGTTCATGCTCAGTCTCGCATTGAATAATGCTCAATTAATTATTGGCGAAAATACTCTGGAAGGCAATGCTCTGTCCGAAATCGCCAAACAATTGATCCTGGCACAAAGTATGATTGCGCGTGAAAGCCGTATCATTGACAACAATGTACTTAATTCCCTGCTTCTCTGGAATGAGAATCTGGATTTAAGCACTGTAAGCAGTGCAGAAAAAGCTGTGCAAACATTAACCGCTCTGGTTAATGACGACAACCTCAAACTGGAACGCATCGGTGCAGATGATGAAGTACAAATGATTAAAATTACTCGTCAGTTGCATGGGAATCATATGGTCAGCTATCTGGATCAAAAATTTGTTGAAAGCCGCGCCTATCAAATTATTCGGCAGACAGCGGCCACTTTAAGTGGTATTGCTGATGTACCAATTGAAGTCATTAAAGGTAATATGACTACCACTGTAACCGGCTTTGCCCAGGCACTGGAATTACTGATGGATTTAGCACAGGAAAAAATTAACATTCAGCGTTATAAAGGTCTGGGTGAAATGAATCCCGAACAATTATGGGAAACCACGATGGATCCTTCAGTACGCCGTTTGCTGAAAGTCAAAATCGAAGATGCGATGGCAGCAGATGATGTATTTGTTACCCTGATGGGTGACGAAGTTGAACCTCGTCGTGCATTTATCGAAAACAACGCTCTAAATGCTCAGGTTGATATTTAGTTTTTAAATACCTAAAAAAGGATGGCATTGTCTGCCATCCTTTTTTCTATATAAAAATATTCTGCAGTTGATTATCCGGATAATATCAGCCCTTAACACAGATAACCTGACGTAACTGGTGCTTGATTTCCACCAATTCCTGTTGTGCCTGCATTACTGCTTCAATATCTTTATATGCCATAGGAATTTCATCAATAACTTCAGCATCTTTACGGCATTCTACATGAGCCGTAGCCTGCATCTGGTCAGCAACAGTAAATTTCCGTTTAGCTTCACCACGACTCATAACTCTGCCTGCACCGTGAGAACAGGAATGAAAACTTTCTGCATTCCCTCGCCCCTGCACAATATAACTTTTTGTTCCCATAGAACCCGGAATAATTCCCAGTTCACCTTCTCGTGCAGAAACAGCCCCTTTACGCGTAACAAAAACATTCTTACCGAAATGGTGCTCTTTCTGTACATAATTATGGTGACAGTTTACAGTTTGTAAATGCGTGGTAAACGGCACATTGATTACTTTGCGTATAGCAGCGATAGTATTGTGCATCATCACTTCACGATTTAAACGGGCAAATTCCTGTGCCCAGTGCACCGCTTTCAGATAATCATTACAGTATTCGGTTCCTTCTACTAAAAACGCCAGATCATTATTAGGCAAATAGGTATCAATGAAATATTTTTTCATTTCCTTTTTAGCCAGCTCACTGAAATATTTACCTATTGCACGACCAATACCGCGTGAACCACTATGCAGCATTATCCATACGCGATCACACTCATCCAGACAAACTTCAATAAAATGATTACCGCCGCCCAAGGTTCCCAAATGACTATAACTATTCGCTTTTAAAAAACACGGATATTTACTGGTCAGTTTTTCAAATCCGGGCAAAAGCTGCTGCCAGTACTCCTGTACAATCGGTGGCGGATTTTGCCAGCTTCCTTTATCGTACTTTTCTTTATTGAGTGTGGAACCATGCGGTACCGCCTTTTCTATAGCCAGACGTAATGGCATTAAATCTTCCGGCAGATCCTGAGCGGTAAGTGACAACTGTACAGCCATCATTCCACAACCAATATCCACGCCGACAGCAGCCGGAATAATCGCACCAGCAGTCGGAATCACACTCCCGATAGTAGAGCCTTTTCCCAGATGCACATCTGGCATAACCGCAATATGCTTAAAAATAAAAGGTAATTGTGCAGTTTCGAGCAATTGTTTTTTAGCCACATCTTCTACCGGCACACCTTTTGTCCACATTTTTACCGGACGTGTTTTATTTTCTTTTAATACTTCAAATTCTTGCTTTTGCATTTTTAACTTCCATTATTTTTTAACCAATTAATTAGCGGATGTACGCTATTGCGCCTGAATATTAATCAAACCATGCAATAACTGATCCAAACCGCCTACAACCGAAATCTTATCGATTCGTTCAGCAATTCTTTCCAGTGTTTCCATTTCTTTTAAGCGTAAAGCAACCGGATTATTTTCCATTACCCGGGCTGTATTCAGTAAGGAACGGGTAGCAGAAGTTTCTTCCCGCCGGCGGATAACATTCGCCTGTGCAGATTTTTCTGCTTCTACTACTTGTGCCAGAATGGTTTTCATGTCTCCCGGTAAAATAATATCTTTTACGCCAACACTGACCGTTTCTATTCCATAGCCCGTCATATGTATCTGCATATGAGCGTTCACCACTTCGTCGATTAAATTTTTGTTTTCCAGCAATTCATCCAGACTGCGAGTACCAATTGCTTCCCGTAATGCAAACTGTAATTGCCGGTACAATAACTCCATTGGCTGCGCAATTCGGGCAAACGCCTTTAACACATCGGTGTAACACCAGCTGGCTACCAGATTAATACGCAGATTGACTTTATCCCGGGTTAAAATTTCCTGACCGGATATTTCCACTGTCTGCAAACGTGTATCGACAATTTCAACACTGATTTCACGATTAAAACGCCAGTAAGCAGTAATACCTGCATTAAGCAGCTGTTCTACTTTACCATTAACTTTTAATACGCCAACATGATATGCTGGTACCTGTGCAATCAATACACTACTATCGCCAGTTACTTCTTTTTTACGTAATTTTGGCTGTAACAGCTGCTGTACCATTTGCTCAGAAAGCTGAAAATCGTCAGTCAGCTCAATAAGCTGCATATGCTGCTTGCAGTTATTCTGCCAGTACAATCGTTTGGTTCCCGGTGGCAGAATTTCCACTAGTAAATCATCTTCAAAGCGTAAACCGGCCTGATTAGCACCTACCTGCATCTGAATACAGAATTTTGCCATCTGCTGCGGGGCATTTTGTTCAATTGTTGCCGCCAGCAAATCATCAATACGGTTATCCTGTAGTTTGAATTTACCCAGTACTAGCTTATGTTTGAATTCACATAAACCAATTACGGATTTAGGCGGAATAATCTGTACAAACTGATTATCAACAAACAGCGTACCAATTTGCTCATCGGTAAAATAATGCAGTTTGATGTGATCGATGCCTTCAATTAATCTGCCGGTATTTTTTGCCTGAATAATTTCCATAGCAACTTCATCAGACAACCGGTACCCTTGCTCCAAAGTTACTTTTTTAATTGCCTGTTCCTTATAACTCTTCCAGTACAATGCTTTAGTAGAGGGTTGAATAATCTCTACCAGCATTTGTTCTTCATAACGCAGCACAATCTCATCATCAGCCACATTGACATAATGACAATATTTTTCTACCAGCTGCGGATAAAAATTGAGCAGTTTTTCCGCGATAGCCGGTTCAATCTTAGTATCAGCTAAATCCACCAGATAATGAGTAATGTTGACAAAAGGATTCCAGAAAATATGCCGGCCTGCGGTAACAATAGTATTAATTTCACCGCGTTTGGTGACAACGGCCAGCTCACCTTTTTTCACATTAATTATATTCAACATATTAAATCTCCTTTTTGACAGCCAGCAAAGAGAAGAGACACAATCAAACGGATTAAGTAACGAAATAACAGGGGAAAAACTGATATCTTTAAACATTCAACTAACTGCTTATGGCTCATCAATTTTTTGCCTGCTATCCGGTTTTTTTACCCGGACAGAATCATTAATCCGTTTATTCTGTGCGGTTAACCGGTTTTTTTCGTGTCTTAGCTTTACTGCTTTGCTTATTTCCCTTTACTGGCTGGTATTGCTCAAACAACAAATTATTACAATATGGCTTTTGAAACAGGAGTCGAACCCGTGACAGATTGGTTTGGTACCAATTGCTCTACCTCTGAGCTATTCAAAAATTTTCCATCGGAAGGAAACGTCTTTCATACCGGGGAATACATGTTGATAATGCGAATAAATCAGTCTTTCGATTAATTTAATTCCATTCGCTATGTACCCTACTGCCGTAAAAAACAGTATGTATTTCAGACAATATCCTTATTGCAATTACCGTACCAAGTCCATAAATTTCTAAAATAAAATAATTAAAATATTGTTTTTAAAATAAAAATAAATAAATAAATTTATTTTCAATAAATTATTTTTAGTTTTATTTTCGTATTTTTTATAAAATATTATATAATTTTATTTAATTTTATATAACTAATAATAAATAATGGACAAGAAAAATATCGTATTCAGTTTTTTAGGCAATGTACTTGACCAGCGGGGCAAAGGAAAAAAACGCTGGACACGCTGGCGTCCTACTATTGATATCTGTAATCATCCGGAATGGCCGATCTATCGTCTGGAACTGATTTATCACACTCAGGACAGCAAACTACTCGAAGAAATTATTCTGGATATTAAAACCATTGCCCCGGATACACAGGTTAATCCGATTCCGGTTCAGATACAGGATCCATGGGATTTTGAAGAGGTGTATACCTGTTTACTGGATATCGCCAAAAACTATACTTTTAGTAATGAACAAGAAAATTATTATCTGAATATTACCACCGGCACCCATGTAATGCAGATCTGCTGGTTCTTACTGGCAGAATCACGTTTTTATCCTGCTAGACTTTTACAATCATCGCCGCCAGCCAGACCGTCTGCATCGCCAGAAAACCTTGCCGCAGAACCTATAACAAACCCGCCACTGTGCCCCAGCGGACAAATAAATATAATCGACCTGAATCTGAATCGTTACGACCAGATTCTGACCCGCTTTCAGCAATATGCTACTCAGGCAACAGAACTGCTCAAATCAGGTATAGCGACAAAAAACCGGCATTACAATCAGCTAATCAGTGAAATAGAACAGGTTGCCAGCCGCTCTCATGCGCCTATTTTGCTATGCGGCCCCACTGGTGCCGGTAAATCTTTTCTTGCCCGGCAAATTTACCGGCTTAAACTGAAACAGCATCAGATTACCGGACAATTCGTAGAAATTAACTGCGCTACCCTGAGTAGCGATAATGCCATGTCTACACTGTTCGGTCACATCAAAGGTGCATATACCGGTGCCAGTCTAGGCAGAAACGGCTTACTCAGACAGGCGGATAACGGTGTTTTGTTTCTGGATGAAATCGGAGAACTGGGGCTAGATGAACAGGCTATTCTCTTAAAGGCGATTGAGGAAAAACAATTTTATCCGCTAGGTGCAGACAAACTGGTATCCAGTAACTTTCAGCTAATTGCCGGAACCAACAAAGATTTAAAACAGGCAATTATTCACGGTACTTTTAGAGAGGATTTATACGCACGTATCAATTTATGGAGTTACCAGCTACCGGGACTTGCCGAACGTAAAGAAGATATCGAACCGAATATTGATTTTGAACTGGCACGATTTGCGCAGGAGTACGGTACCATGCCGCGTTTTAATCAGCAATCCAGAGACCGTTATATTCAGTTTGCCACATCGGCTATGGCAACATGGCCGGGTAATTTCCGTGAGCTCACTGCTTCCATTACCCGTATGGCTACTTTATCCATACAAGGAAACATCACACAGGAACAAGTTGAAAATGAAATCCAGCGTTTACAGATACACTGGCAGCAGGTAACTTTTTCTGATGCACTGATTCCGGCTGAAATTGATGAATTTGACCGATATCAGCTGGAAAAAGTCATTGAAGTATGCCGGAAAAGCCGAACTTTATCCGAAGCCGGCCGGTATTTGTTTGCTGTGTCCAGAGCACAAAAACAGCGCGCCAATGATGCAGACAGACTGAAAAAATATCTGGCCAAATTTGATTTAAGCTGGGAGCAGATAAAAGACAGCACCAATAAAGGCAATTAACGCTTTCTCCTGCCTGTGATCATTATTTTTTATTTGAGTTTCAGCAGCTATTATGCAAAATAAAATACAGAAAAATACATTATTTATTTATCATATCAAGCAGACGGGTTCGTGTTTGTATTAATATATCTATTTGTTGTTCAATCTTTTCTAACGTCAGATTAATATTTTTCAGGTAAATTTCACAAAGCTCAAATTTACTGTTTTGCTCATGCCAGCAAGGCAGTATTTGCCGGATAATTTTTAACGAAAAACCGGCATTATTGAGCTGCTGAATCAATTTTACTCTTTCTACATCTGCCTGCTGGTATTCTCGGTATCCGGATTGTGTACGGGCAGGTGTCAGCAATTTTTCCTGTTCATAATAGCGCAGCATTCTGGGGCTGATTGCGCTTTTTCTAGCTAATTCACTGATTTTCATTTTTACTCTGTTGACTTTAACACTACTGTGAAACTTTATCATTATTCGCACAACCCACAAACTGAAAGAAAGAAAATGATTAAGTTAACCATGTTAGTAAAACGCCTGCCCGATATTACTTATGAAGAATTTGACCAATACTGGATCGAGCATCATGCTCCGCTAGTGACTTCTGTGCAAAACGTTTTAAATATTACCCGCTATGTACAAACCATTCCGCACCGTTATCCCGAGCTGGATAAAATAATACAAAACGGGCGTCAGTCTCAAAATTTTGTTTTTGATGGCATGGCTGAAATATGGTGGCAGAATCTGGAAAGCATGCAGAAAAACCGGTCTTCACCAGAAGCCGTAAAGGCATTAAACGCATTAATGGAAGATGAAAAGCGCTTTGTTAATCACACACAATCAGTTGTCTGGTATGCAACAGAACGCCTGATTATTAGTAACACTAATTATCAGACAATGCCATTACGCTGAAGCAGAACGCCAGGCAAAAAACTTGCCTGCCGGCGAAACAGCAGGCAGGCAAATAATAAAACTAGAAACATTTACGTATGAATTCCGGTATTGCGTTAACACACCATGCGCTGCAATAATTTTTTAAAATCTTCTCCTACCAGAGGATGTTTCATACCATAGGCCACGGTTGCTTCCAGATAACCAAGCTTATCACCGCAATCATAACGTCTGCCGGCAAAAGCATACGCAATCATTTTCTGTTCAGTCAGCAACCGTGCAATAGCATCAGTCAGCTGAATTTCTCCACCAGTACCCAGCGGTAAATTAGTCAGAAAATCAAAAATTCGTGCTGACAAAATATAGCGCCCGACTACACCCAGATTTGAAGGAGCCTCATCCGGATGAGGTTTTTCCACAATACTCTGTATATAATCGAAATCATTCTGACGATTAATCTCGACAATACCGTAAGCACCCGTCTGCTGCGGATCAACATTTTCCACACCAAGGACATTACAACCCGTACGGTAATAAGCATTCATCATCTGGCTCAATGCACCAGGCTGTGCATCAATCAAATCATCAGCCAGTACCACAGCAAAATCATCCTTACCTACTGCAGCACGGCTGCATAAAACCGCATGTCCCAGCCCCAATGCGGCCGGCTGGCGAATATACAGACAAGTCACATTAGGCGGCAGAATACCCTGCACAAAATCAAGCAATTTATTCTGATTGCGGTAAGCCAGCTCTGTTTCCAGTTCATAAGCCTTATCAAAATGATCTTCAATACAACGCTTATTCCTGCCGGTAATAAATACCAGTTCAGTACAGCCGGCAGCAACAGCCTCTTCTACCGCATACTGAATCAGTGGTTTATCCACTATCGGCAACATTTCTTTCGGGCTGGCTTTAGTAGCGGGTAAAAACCGTGTGCCCATACCGGCCACCGGAAAAACACACTTACGGATTGGTTCTGCTTTCATCTGAGTTTACTCTTTAATTCCCAGCATAATCATCAATGCAGCCTGATCCAGTATAGTAACACCAAGTGCTTCAGCTTTGGACAGTTTACTGCCTGCTTCTGACCCGGCCACCACAAAATCAGTTTTTTTCGATACACTGCCACTCACTTTACCACCGGCTTCTTCAATATGCTGCTGTGCCACATCACGTGACCAGTCTGGTAAAGTACCGGTTAACACAAAAGTTTTGCCGGCTACAGCTTCATTAACCGATGACGTGATTTCCTCCGTCTCTCCGCTAAGCAGCTGCTCACATAACTCAATCGTCTTTTGCAGTAATTCATGATTTTCAGGCTGGCTGCACCATTGCTGCCAGCTTTCCGGCAAGGCTTTATCAGTTAACAGTTGTGACCAGTCCTTACCCGCCAGTTGCCACAGCTTCTGTGCCCGCGATTCCGTTAAACCGGCACCGGGTAAACGAGCCAGTATTCGCTCAGGAGTAAAGTATTTACCCAGTGATGTGCGACGTGTTTCTGTCTGCGGTTGCACACCGGCATCAAGTAATTCCTGCAATTGACTGGTCTGATCTTCCTGACTGAAAAAATAGGCTACCGAATGTGCTACCACCTTACCGATATCCGGCAAACAGGCCAGTAACGGCTCAGTAGTCTGAGTAAGCGTAGCCAAATCACCGAAAGCCTGTGCCAGCTGTTTTGCTGTACGCTCACCAACATGAAAAATACCCAAAGCATAAATTAAATTAGCCAGAGGACGCTGCCGGCTGGCCTGAATACCGGCGAGAATATTTTCAGCCCATCTGGATGGCTGCTGTTTGCCTGCTTTATCAGTTGCAGATAATTCCAGTTCATTTGTCACCGACTCTGCTGAGCTTTCCCCTGCTTCCTGCTTAGCCTGCTGTTTCATTGCCAGCAAATCGGCCAATTGCAAATGATAAACATCAGCAAAATGACGGACTCTGCCCTGTGTTACTAACTGTTCAATCTGCCGGTCACCGAGATTTTCGATATCCATGGCGCGACGTGAAGCAAAGTGAATTAGCGACTGCACCCGCTGAGCATGACACAGCATTCCGCCACTGCAACGAGCCACTGCTTCGCCCTCTTCACGAACAATTTCATGACCGCAAACCGGACAATTTTCTGGCATACGGAACGGCGGATATTTCGGTACAGCTTCAGGCGAAGTAAGCAAATCCGCCGCCGGTTTTTCCACCATCGGACGCTGTGCCAGCACCACAGAAACAATTTCAGGAATGACATCTCCAGCACGGCGCACAATAACCGTATCACCCTCACGTACATCCTTGCGCTGTGCTTCACCTTCATTATGCAAAGTTGCATTGGTAACTGTAACACCACCTACAAATACCGGCGTCAGCCGTGCTACTGGTGTTACTGCACCGGTACGTCCCACCTGTACATCAATAGCCTCCACAGTAGTCAGCATTTCCTCTGCCGGAAATTTTTGAGCAATAGCAAAGCGCGGGGCACGGGCTACATAGCCAAGCTGCTCCTGCTGAGCCAGATTATCCACCTTAATCACTACACCATCGATGCCAAAGGGCAAATCCGCACGTATCTGAAAAATATGCTCATAAAAAGCCAGCACCTTCCCAATATCAGCCTGATAGCACAAATTATCCTGTGGCGGTACTGTCAGCCCCAAACGTGCCAGCAATGCCAGCTCTTCGCTGTGGCTGTTTACCGCAAAACGCTCATCCAATCTGGCAATTCCGTAGGCATAGAAATGCAAACGCCGGCGTGCCGTTATTTTCGGATCCAGCTGGCGTAAACTGCCAGCCGCTACATTACGCGGATTGGCAAAAGTTTTCTGATTTTCTGCCTGCTGATGTGCATTAAGCCGGTCAAAATCAGCTTTAAGCATCAGTACTTCACCGCGTACCTCCAGCAGATCCGGTACCTGATCACCCTGTAGACGTAATGGAATATTGACAATAGTGCGCGCGTTCTGAGTAACATCCTCGCCGGTATATCCGTCTCCGCGCGTAGATGCCTGTACTAGCAGACCGTCACGATACAACAAACTGATTGCCAGACCATCAAACTTTGGTTCAACAATATATTCGGGCTCAGCACCAAGACCATCGCGTACCCGTTTATCAAAAGCATACATCTCACTATGGTCGAATTGATTATTATCATTCAGTGGTGAAAATGCATTGTTCAGTGACAGCATCGGAATCTGGTGCACCACAGCAGTAAATTTTTGCTGTGCCTGCCCACCTACACGTATACTCGGGCTATCCGGCTGCCGCCATTGCGGATATTGCTCTTCCAAAGCCTGCAACTGGCGGAACAGCCGGTCATATTCTGCATCTGGTACAGTAGGTGCATCCAGATCATAATATTCATGCGCATAACGATTGAGCAGTGCGGTTAAATCAATAATTTGCTGTTCGCTTACTGAATCCATTACAGCTATCCTTCAGAAAAAGAAAAAAGATGGCAAACCCCGTTCTGCGGCTTGCCATCTCTTTATAAAATTAAAATACTCAGGCAATATCAGGAAAACAGTCTTTTGGCCAGTTCACTTCCAGGCTCCAGATCAACCTGCTTCATTTCCTTTTGCCGGTCAACTACATAGCGGCGTACCTCACGCAACCACTCTGTGGATAACTCTTCCACTTTATCATTAACCAGATCCAGACCTAGCTGACTGGATAATTTCACAGCCATATCCATAAACTGATCAAAACATTTCTCGCCGTTTGGTATATGTACTATATCAAACAACATACTGAATCCGCGATAATTTTGATTTGCTAACAAAGTAGAGGTAAAAGGTGTGTTATCTAGCGTAACAATATTAAACAAAGGCTCGCCATTAGTATCAGCATAAAAAAATGCACCATCATGCCCCAGCTCAAAGCCTTGTTTCTCAACTGCAGAACGCAGCTCCATTCCGCTGACATTCGTACGTGATACCAGATGAATCGCAATTGTCTGGTCAACCCTTGCGCATAAATCATCCAGTGGACGCGCCACATCCAGAAAAGTATTAATATCCGTTAACAGCAACTGCCCATCCATCTGCTCGGCAAAACGATTGGCCTGTTCGCCAAAATACGCCAGCTCTTCATGCGTAAGCAGACCACTGCGGCTGATTGCCTGCAGACCAACCACAAATCCCTGATAATAAACACTGGGAATCGGTTCAGCTATCTGATAACGGTCATCCATCGTACAGCCTACCAGCCGGAAACGGGAACGACTGCTCAGTCGCGGCATTGCATGCAACTCTTTCGGCTGATACAGTGCAATATAGGCCAGATAATCAAAACGTACATCAAACCATGGTAGCGGCTGTTTAGACATATCCCGCACATCCAGCAAAGTTTTACGCCCTTTCAGCGGCATCATTCGTGATAATAATTCCTTATCTTCGTGTTCAGCCGGACTTCTTGGTGTGGGTGCTTGATTATCAGTCACATCAGATACTGTTTCGGTCGCAGACACTGTCGCTTCTTCCGATTTAGCGCTGTCACTGGTTACCTGCTTATTTTTTTCACTGTCTGCTGCTTCAGACTGTTGTACAGATGAAGCAGCAGCTGTATCCGCTTCACCTGCTGACGGCATCGTCTTAGCATGCAAAACAGGCGCAGCCTGTGCACCATCCCGTACTGAATTTACCTGACTGTCCAGTAAAGCATCTTTATTGGCATGCCCGAACTGTTCGCGCAATTGTTTGCGGTATTGGCTTTCCTGATAAATATTATAGGCCAGTACCAACAGAATAATCGCAGCACCTATCACCAGCACAATCATTACAGAATCACTCATTACATTCCTACCAGACAATTTGCGAAAACCGCAACTTAATTAACAGTTAAATGGAATTATAACTAAAAATACCCCTGCCGGCAGCCATAAACTACAAAAGCCACTGATATTCTGTCACTATCGGTAAACCATTACTGCGCAGCATATCCCATTCAAAAAAATGCCCCGGATCCGATTTTCGCCCCGGTGCCACATGCTGATGGCCGGTAATCGCCTGAATCGGGTAATGCGCACACAGCATCTGTAATAACGCATCCAACTGCGTATACTGAGATGGCGTAAACGGTTCGAAATCACAGCCTTCAAGCTCAATTCCGACTGAAAACGCATTACAGCCATCCCTGCTGTTAAAACGTGATATCCCGGCATGAAAAGCTGCGTCATCACAGGAAACAAACTGAATTATTGTTCCGTTTCGTTCCAGCAGAAAATGGCTGGATACCCGCAATCTGGTTAATGAACGCATAAAATCATCCGGTTCAGCAGCATCAATCTGATTAGTGAACAAACGCTGTACTGCCTGCTGCCCGTATTCAAAAGGTGGTAAAGAAATATTATGCAATACCACCAGCGATACCTCAGTCTGTGCCGGACGCCGGCTAAAATTTGGTGACGGTACATGAATACATTGCTGTAACCAGCCATCTTTCCATACCGGCTTTTGTTCGCCCTGCATCCTCTTCACCCTTGTAATAAAAGTGTTTACCTTAATACAGCTCTTATCCGGCGTCTACTTTTTATGAAGGATCAGACAGAAATCCAAGATAAGCAACCGCTTCCTGTGTATATTCTGAAAAAAGAAAAAACGACCTTATTAAACCTACATAATTTCAAAATCACACATGTGCAACCAGAAAATAACTAATTTTTCCAACAAATAAACAGCCACATAGATAAGAGAATACAGAAAACACTTGCCAAGCCGGCATATATCTGGTTTAATGCGCACTCTTCCCCGATGGCCAGATAGCTCAGTCGGTAGAGCAACGGACTGAAAATCCGTGTGTCGGCAGTTCGATCCTGCCTCTGGCCACCATTAATAACCGCTGAATGCGGTTATTTTTTTGCCTGTTGAAAATATAAAAATAATTTAAATAACTGTATGAAATTTAAAATTTGAAATATAAAAATTTTTTTTAATTAATGAAATTAAATTTATATTAGTTGCTAATATAATCAATAACCGTCAAATAATTCAAAAAATCAAACTACAACACCCTGACTCATAGTTATCCTAAACTCTATTGAGCAAATACCGTACAGTTTAAATTTAGAATAAAATATTTTTTAATTATCTAAAAACTCGAAGCAATTAAGGAATAGAAATGAATAACCAAGAACAATTAGAACCCATTGATTTCCTATCTGAAGATGGTCATTCATATTCAATTTTTACGCTTGAAGATCATCTAAATGAGGCTAAAACCCAAAATAATGAAATTATTTATACCTGTGAGGCCACAAGTAAAAAAATAAAATCAGAACCAAAATTTATCTCATTAGAAGAATTACGCAAAAAATATAATTCATTATGTGGAAATAGTCATAAAATTAATAAAAAAATAAAAAAACTAGAAAATTTGCTGAAAACTACTATAAATAAGAATACATTTCTAACAGAAAAACTATATAAAGCAAAAATTAAAATTCAAGAGTTAGAAAAACAAAAAGATAATCCAGCACAGACTACAATTATTCATAATTTAACAATTTATAATAAGAAATTAACGTCACAAATTCAAAATTTACAACATGAGCTCATAGCATTAAAACGAACTAAACCTATTATTGTAGAAAAAAATATCAGGGCTGAAAAAAAATTAAAGCGACTGAATAATGCTTCTATTGAACTAGAAAATAAGAAAAAAGAAATAGCAAATACACTTACAATAAGAGCCCGTAATGCTGGAAAAGCGAAAAAAAGCCCTTACGAAAAAACCGGAACAAAAGAAGCAATGAAAGAATATTGGTTACGGGCAAAAGATAATTTTACAGAACGAGGAGCAAAGCAACAATTTATAGATGATATGCGTGAAAAAGCACTAACAAATATTTTACCTATGCCTAAAAATAGCAATTTAACTGAAAAAACAATTAGAAACTGGATGAAAGACTTTGAACAGGAAATGAGTAAATCATCAAGCTGATTCCGGAAATCAACACGCTATTTCAGGAAATCAGCATGCTAATTCATTTAACTGATTCTTGGCATTAATTAATCTTTTGCCTGTACTGACCAACTACAAAAAAGGCAAAAGCATGACAAATAAGCTGATCAAAGCTATTAAAATTTTCACACTCAAAACTTCAGATATAGATATTACATGGGTAAGAACTATCTTAAACCATAGGTTTGATAAAACACATTTTCTCAAACTTAGCCAGTTAGTTATATTCTATAAAGCATGGTTAGCAAATCAATATTATATACCGTATTACTTTGTGATATTACCTGACAAGCTAACAATAAATGCGGGAGTTAAATAATGAATAATATTACTACTGCTATTTTAACTAAAAAACAAAGTGATGAGACTACTCAGTCACTACCAAATACCAGTTACGCTACTCAGCGTAGTTTTATTCTGCAATGCTTACGTAAATGTCCTCATAGTACTTTGGAACTGCGTGCATTAGGTATTTGTAGTCCGGCACCACGTATTAATGAATTACGCAATAAAGGGTATGTAATTAAGACAACACGCAGGCATGAATACGATTCTGCTGGTGTAATACACAGTATTGCCGTATATACTCTACTAGCCAGTAGGAACAGATAATAAATTTATTAATTTTAATATCTGAATTCAGCAATAGAAAAAGTTAAACAGTGTTTTATGCTTTTTCTATTGCTGTTATTTTCAGTAAACCATTTATTTGGTAATTCCAGATACATTTACTGTTAATAAAATATTTACTTGCCTAATAATATTATTAGCATTTTATTAAATAATTGTTGATCATTACCCAAAACAGCAAAAAACTGTTTATCAATTTGTTCTACCAGTGGCACGGTTTTATTGGCCATATCGAAACCGCTTTGTGTCAGTGTAATTGATTTGGCGCGACTGTCTCTGGCTGACACCGCACGGGTTATGTATTCTTTTTTTTCCAGATTTTCCAGAATTTGTGAGATGGTCATTACATCGATATTAGTTTTACCGGCCAGTAAAACCTGTGTTATTTCTTCATTGAATTGAGACTGATAAGCCAGTGTAGCCAGTACAATAAATTGTGGATGGGTAATTTGCCGATAACGACAACGCCGCCCGGATCAGCCTGCACTATCAGGATCAGCGCCATCCGCAGCGCGTAACCGAAATCCGCCAAGAGCTGAGCGACGGCAGCAGCCGCTTACTGAACCGTTACCAGTACACCGAACAAGGTGACCTGCAACAGGTCTTCGATGCCGAAAACCGCCAGACCCGCGAATTTGCCTACAACAGCGACCGGCGCATGACCTACCACCGCCTGCCCACAGGCTTACAGTGTTATTATCAGTGGAGCTACTTCAGCACAGCAGATGTAGAGA
>NZ_JAAEDT010000024.1:0-1633 GCF_013346865.1 Snodgrassella sp. ESL0323
TCAAAGCTAAAGGAAAAGGAATCAGAATTCCAGGGAAATGTGGCGGGCGATAAATGAAAAAATTATATTTTCTAAAATACGGCAGTAATAAATCTAAAAAAGAGATAAGTGAATTGTTGAATAATAAATGGGATATAACTTGCTCTGAACATGATAGCTATTATTTTGGGGTGTACTTCTCTTACTGTGGTCTTTATGCGGACAGATTAACTATTACAGATAATTATATCCCGCTATCCGACGAGTGGTTAGATGAAGAAAATAAAGAATTCTGTACATTAATAGAAGTATCTTTTATTAATGGAAAAAATTCTGATAAATTAAGTAGATATAAGTTTTTAAAAAATGTACTTAATCAGGTCGATATACTATCGATGATAAGTGACAAATATATTGAAGAAAATTAATCAATACTTGATAGGTTGTAGTAAAAACTCTCCTTGGATTATTTTGGCTTTTTACTTTCTTGACGTATTAGTAATATCCAGTTTAATTTGTACTAGCTTAAACTTAATCTGACAGACACTATCTACTCATCGGCATTCGTTCTAACACAATGACTGTCTGATGAGTAAAATAAATTTTCTAGCTGCTTTTCCTTAGCCAGTCCTTTTGTCTCTACCCAAGTTTGCCAAGGTGTCTTACCATAACAGTATTTCCCTGAATGTGCTCTTTCCCGATTGTAAAACTCTAGCCAAAGCTCAATATCTTGTTGTATCTCTTTCAATTCTGTATATATTTTACGTCTAAACATAATATCATAACATTCGGTCTTTATCGTCTTATGGAATCGCTCACATATACCATTCGTTTGCGGACTGTAGGCTTTTGTTTTCGTATGCTCTATATCCTCCAATATTAAGTCAAAAGTAAATGAGGGGTGGACAAACTTAGACTTAATGAAGAATGGATATGCTCCAATAGGCCCAGATGGAAAACAAATGAACCTTCATCATATATTAGGAAAAGAACCCGGCCCAATGGTCGAGTTAGTTTCCTCAACTCACAAACAATATCATAAGCAAATTCATGGATTAATTGAAAATGGAGGGAGCTTTAGAAATACATCTGCTCTAGATAGGCAGTATAATAAATTCAGAAAAGAATATTGGAAATTAAGAGCATTGGATTTTATGTGAGGTAACTATATGGGTGATATTAAAAATCTTGTTACGCGTTTAAATCATGGCGCTCAAGACGAAGTATATTGGCTTGGAGCTTGTGATGAATCACAAATTAACATACTTGAAAATAAGCTAAATTTGTCGTTACCAAATGAATTAAAAGAATTTATTTTATTGGTTGGTGGCGGAGGTGTTGTTGGTGAAGAAATATCAGGCATAGTTGATAATGATGCCTTGGCTGAGTCTGGAGGAGCTATTTATTATGATACTTGTCAGTGTCGAAAGGAATACTCGTTACCATCAGATATGGCAGTTATTTATTTTAAAGATGACGATGTATGTTGGTGTGTTGATTGTAGGAAAAATACTTATGGACAAATAGTTAATTATGATCTTTTCTCAAGAAAAATATCAAACGTTCTTGCACCGTCATTCAGATTTTTTTTTGAAGAATATGTAAACTTACGGACGTAAATTAAGACTGTCGCAACCAGAGATACTGGGAAACC
>NZ_JAAEDT010000025.1:0-18596 GCF_013346865.1 Snodgrassella sp. ESL0323
TTAATTATGATCTTTTCTCAAGAAAAATATCAAACGTTCTTGCACCGTCATTCAGATTTTTTTTTGAAGAATATGTAAACTTACGGACGTAAATTAAGACTGTCGCAACCAGAGATACTGGGAAACCTTGCATATGATGCCGCTGTCAACCTGCTGGACAGCAAATACAGAGAAGACTACAGCAACTACAACCTGATTCGCTGTAACCAGCTCCTGCATTTCAGAGGGCACCACTACAGCTACGACGAGCACGGCAGAACTCAGACCAAACAGACCATCGGCGCAACCCAGCACTATCATTACGATGCCGAACACCGTCTGAGCGAAGTACGCATCGAACAACTCAACAAAACCGAACGATACCGCTACCTCTATGACGCCCTTGGCCGACGTATCGAAAAACATCAGATAGACCGCGAAGGCAAACCTTACAACCGTATCCGCTTCCTGTGGGACGGCTTAAGAATGATTCAGGAAACCGGCCCGAATCACCCCACCAGCCTGTATATCTATACCGACCAGAACAGCTACGAACCATTGGCGCGGATAGACACAGACGGCAACCAAGAACAACATATCCGCTACTTCCACACCGACCTGAACGGCTGTCCGGAAGAGCTGACCGACGAAAACGGCGAAATACTGTGGGAATGTAGCTTTCAGTTATGGGGAAAGCGGATTCATGAAATCGAACATATCCCCATCCAACAAAACCTCAGATATCAGGGACAATATTTAGACAGGGAAACCGGCTTACATTACAATACTTTCAGGTATTATGATCCGGATATAGGTAGATTTACTCAGCCAGACCCGATTGGGTTGCTGGGTGGCTTGAATCTGTATCAGTATGCATTTAATTCTCTAATGTGGATTGATCCATTAGGATTAGCACCATGTGCTAAAGTAAGTGAGTTTGATCGTATAAAAAGTGGTAAAGTCTATAGAGTTATTAGACAAGATGAAAACATATCTTCTGGATTGTTTTCACTAAACCCAAATAATATAAAAACGGTTGCAGGACATGTAACATCAGGAAGTCGTTCTCCATCTCAGTTTATATCTGCAACCAAAGATTTAAGTATCGCTGAAAAATGGGCTAGTAAAACTGGAAATAGAATAGTTGAAATAGACTTGAGTAAAATTTCGGGTGGGGCAATTAATATATCTTCTACTAAAGGTCTTGACCTCTTAGGTAATCAATTTGCAAGACGATTAGCTAAAGGTTTTTCGGAGGTGCTATTTGACGCACCTATTCCAGCAAATGCAATAAAACTAATTAATTAGGTATTTTATGAAAATTATAAATTCTGATGTTAATGAAAAGATTATCGGTGTAGTTGAAAAAATTAGATTACTAGATAAGTTAGATGAACAAACAATGAATGATCTCTATACTTCACTGGATGAGATGGTAACTAATTATAAAGAAAAAAATTTTATTTCAAAGGAATTAGCATATAATCTTTTAGTCCTGCATGACAATTTAGAAGGTGCTTTAAACTTTGGCTCTTATGAAGACATGGAGTATATAAGTAATATTAATTCAAAAGTAAGCGAATATATTGAAAAAATATTTCTAAGTTAAAAAGAAAAACTGAAATTAAATCAGGATGACTAATGGTACTAACACTATGACGCCCTTGGCAGATGCATTGAAAAACGGAAGTTAGACCGCGAAGTTTAACCGTACAACCGTACCCGCTTTCTATGAGACGGGTTAAGAATGATTCAGGAAACCGGCCCGAATCACCCCACCAGCCTGTATATCTATACCGACCAGAACAGCTACGAACCACTGGCGCGGATAGACACAGACGGCAACCAAGAACAACATATCCGCTACTTCCACACCGACCTGAATGGCTGTCCGGAAGAACTAACCGATGCAAACGGTAAAATACTGTGGGAATGTAGCTTTCAGTTATGGGGAAAGCGGATTCATGAAATCGAACACGAATCAGTAGAGCAAAACCTCAGATATCAGGGACAGTATTTAGACAGAGAAACCGGCTTACATTACAATACTTTCAGGTACTATGATCCGGATATAGGTAGATTTACTCAGCCAGACCCGATTGGGTTGTTGGGTGGGTTTAATCTGTATCAGTATGCACCTAATGGGTTGACTTGGATTGATCCTTGGGGGTGGAGTTGTGGATCTAGTGCTTATAAAGGCAAGCTTAATTCGGCTGCCTCTAAAATGAAGCCTATTCAACGAGGAACAAAAGAATGGAAATTGGCAATAAAAAATACACAGGCAGCCTTGTTAGCTGGTGATAAATTTCAGGTAAAAGTTAAATCAAGTACTGATGCTAAAGCTTTTTTAAAAGAAGCTCAAGGAAATATGAACCGTTATAAAGCGCATACTCAAAGTTCTAGACCTGATGGTGTGGCTAAATATCCTAAAGGATACGAACAACACATGAGTCCAGAAAGCGGTTTTGGTGATACTCCGCATATTAAATGGTATAACAATGGAACGGATGGTCATATTTTTTATGATATTCCAAATTAAATTATGAAAAATAATTATTCATTTAAACAATTAATTAATAAAGAAATTATTTCAGACTTTGAGAAAAATGATATTTTTCTGAGTATGCTAAATATTATACATACAGGAAATTTATTATTATATACAACCTCCTTTTCTGACTTAATTCCTTTTTTCACAAAGGAAAAATATTATATTGCACATAAATTAGTTTCTTATAAAGGAAAAAAAATAATAATAAAAGGAGAAATGTTTAAAGTCTCAAAAAGTGAGCTAATAAATTTTATTCAAAAATCAATAAATATTGGCGATATGCGAGAATTTCTAATTTCGCCAATTTTGACTAATAATAAAAAGGAAGTTCTATATTTAACAGAAGATTCATATTATTTATATGAGTCTTAGTTTTATTTAACTATGCATATTGGAAGTAAATACATCGCGACAACTTGCACCGCGAAGTATTACGTACTCAGGGATGCCTGAACACCCAGTTCAAATACGACCGCAACAGCCGGCTGCAACACAAACAGATACGGCGCAATCAGAATCCCATCCTGCCTGATATCCTCATCGAACGCAGCTACCAGTACGATAACCTCGACCGATTGGTAAGCAAAAAACACAGCAAACACGGCCAGACCGATTACCGCTATAATCACACTGGCAGAATCGAAGGCTGCCGTAACCAGAGATACTGGGAAACCCTGCAATACGATGCCGCTGCCAACCTGCTGGACAGCAAATACAGAGAAGACTACAGCAACTACAACCTGATTCGCTGTAACCAGCTCCTGCATTTCAGAGGACACCACTACCGCTACGACGAGTACGGCAGAACTGCCAGCAAACAGACCATCGGCACAACCCAGCACTACCACTACGATGCTGAACACCGCCTGAGCGAAGTACGCATCGAACAAACAGGCCGCAGCCAGCGTTACGGCTACGTCTACGACGCCCTTGTCCGGCGTATCGAAAAACATCAGATAGACCGCGAAGGCCAACCCTACAACCGTACCCGCTTCCTGTGGGACGGCTTAAGAATGATTCAGGAAACCGGCTCGAATCACCCCACCAGCCTATATATCTATACAGATCAGAACAGCTACGAACCACTGGCGCGGATAGACACAGACGGCAACCAAGAACAACATATCCGCTATTTCCACACCGACCTGAACGGTTGTCCGGAAGAGCTTACCGATGCCAACGGCGAAATACTGTGGGAATGCAGCTTTCAGTTATGGGGAAAACAGATTCATGAAATTAAGCACGAACCCATAGAGCAAAACCTCAGATATCAGGGACAATATTTAGACAGAGAAACTGGCTTACATTACAATACTTTCAGGTATTATGATCCGGATATAGGTAGATTTACTCAGCCAGACCCGATTGGGCTGCTGGGTGGGTTTAATCTGTATCAGTATGCGCCTAATGGGTTGACTTGGGTCGATCCGTGGGGGTTAATGAAATGTGGCCTTACAGGGAAGGAAGTTGGCAATGCAACTAACTTACCTATCATTAAGCGTGGTAGCCCTGAATGGAAGAAAGCAACTGAAATAATTCAGAGAGGTGGTAAATCCAATTTTAGAGTGAAGGATAAAGCTACTGCTGAACAACTGTTAAAAGATGCTAGAGGAAAGATAGAGATTCAGCCTACTTACTCTGAAATTCCATACAAAAAAGGTTATGAACATCACCCTAATGAATCGCATACAATAAATGCACCAGAGAATAATATACTCCACATAAAATGGAAGGATTGGAGTTTGGGTAAAAAATCTGGTGGAGCTGGGCATATATTTTATGAATAAAAAATTATTAACCATTGATGAAAAAAAATATCCTATTGCATGGAGATTTAATTCTAAAGATTGCTTGCTATCTTTTGATGAAAAAAGACAGATTATTTTTCTTGATACGGAGGAATCTAGTAATTTTTGGGATGTGACATTCCCATTTAACCATTTAATGAAAATGCATTCGTCATTTTGTTCTGTTATAGAAAAAATTAATTTGGATTTTGATCATCCTAACGAATCTTCTTTATTTTTCAAAAATAAATTAACAGACATTTCATTTGCTTTTTTCTTTTGGGGGAAAAAAGCGAGTGCTATTGTACCAGTGGATATTTTTGTAAAATCATGGGATGATTTTTTTTACCCAAGTGATGAAACAAATATTCTTTTAATTCCCAATGGAAATAAAATGATTTTCTCTTATGAAAAAACATTTTTTTACGCAAATATATCCTTTTGATAAAGATTCAGAAAATACCAGTTGCTGATGTTACCAACTTTATTTTAGCAGATTATAGTTAAGTAAAACTGCAACCTGAGTGTAATAATCAATCTACTTACGTCCACCATTATACCCACAAAAAATTAATTGTTTAGACCAGCGAACAGAATAAATGCCCGTAGCACGTCACCCAAATCAAACAAGCACAGCGTGACGGCAACACCGACCAAACTGAACGCGACAACCTGTACCGCGAAATATTACGCACTCAGGGACGTCTGAACACCCAGTTCAAATACGACCGCAACAGCCGGCTGCAACGCAAACAGATACAGCGCAATCAGAATCCCATCCTGCCTGATATCCTCATCGAACGCAGCTACCAGTACGATAACCTCGACCGATTGGTAAGCAAAAAACACAGCAAACACGGGCAGACCGATTACCGCTATGATCACACCGGCAGAATCGAAGGCTGCCGTAATCAGAGATACTGGGAAACCCTGCAATACGATGCCGCTGCCAACCTGCTGGACAGCAAATACAGAGAAGACTACAGCAATCACAACCTGATTCGCTGTAACCAGCTCCTGCATTTCAGAGGACACCACTACCGCTACGACGAGCACGGCAGAACTGCCAGCAAACAGACCAGCGGCACAACCCAGCACTACCACTACGATGCTGAACACCGCCTGAGCGAAGTACGCATCAAACAAACAGGCCGCAGTCAGCGTTACGGCTACGTCTACGACGCCCTTGGCCGGCGGATTGAAAAACACCGGCTGGACCGTGACGGTAAGCCATGCAACCGCACCACCTTCCTGTGGGACGGGCTGCAGATGATTCAGGAAAGCAGTGCAGACAAACGGCAGAGCCTGTATCTGTATACTGACGAAGGCAGCTATGAACCGCTGGCACGGATAGACAGAAACGGTAATCAGGAACAACACATCTACTACTTCCACACCGACCTGAATGGCTGTCCGGAAGAACTAACCGATGCAAACGGTAAAATACTGTGGGAATGTAGCTTTCAGTTATGGGGAAAGCGGATTCATGAAATCGAACACGAATCAGTAGAGCAAAACCTCAGATATCAGGGACAGTATTTAGACAGAGAAACCGGCTTACATTACAATACTTTCAGGTACTATGATCCGGATATAGGTAGATTTACTCAGCCAGACCCGATTGGGTTGTTGGGTGGGTTTAATCTGTATCAGTATGCACCTAATGGGTTGATGTGGATTGACCCACTTGGATTATGTTTTAGTAGTGTCAAATGGAAAAAAGGACAAAGTATTTGGAAAAAAGGCAAGTTAAGCGAACACTATAATAAGCATGTTGTAAAACAGAGCGAATTTGGTAATATTAGTATGAAACAATATCACGAGCAAATGGAAAAATTCTTAATTGAATCATCTCACAATTTTAAAGAAGCAAAAATTGGTAACCAACTCATTAAATTTGATCCAAATACAAATAGAGTACTTATTGGTCATGCGAAAGATAGAGAAATTCTTTCATTTTATAAAGCTCAATCAAGTCTTGTTAAAAATGCCCCTTTCACCGATGCTATCAATGATAGCATTACGGAAAACAGGACTTTCAACAACGGATGTTATTTATAAATGAAAATAATAAGTAGAAAATTAGCATTAACTCATTTGGCTATAAATAAAATTACACAATGTTCAGAAAAAGATATTGATAATATTCTTTTTGCTGATTATTTTAATGAAGAAGGCGAGCATATAGAATATACAAATATTTATAATGATTCTATTCAGGAGTTTCTATTAAATTATTTTATTGATGTAAGATTAAAGGGATATTCTAATAAATATTTACAACAATTTCTTACCGCCTTATACAAAGAAAATTTTTCTATTGTCGGGGATGAAGATATTTTGAAAATATGCCCTTGTTGTCGTTATTTAACTTTAACCAGTCGAGGAAATTATGACATTTGTCCATTATGCTATTGGGAAGATGATGGAAAATCATTTAATGAATTAGATAATTACAGTTATGTAAATCATTCGACTCTTAGAGCATATAGAAAAAAATTTGAAGAGAGAAAACTTGAATTAAATAATATACCATATAAATTAGCAAGTAGCATTGCTGAGTAGATATAGAGCTATACCAACTTTACCTGCTATAAATATACTTACATCAGCAAAATACTCTGGGAATGTAGCTTTCAATTATGGGAAAGCGGATTCAGGAAATCGAACACAAACCCATAGAGCAGAATCTCAGATATCAGGGGCAATATTTAAACAGGGAAACCGGCTTACATTACAATACTTTCAGGTACTATGATCCGGATATAGGTAGATTTACTCAGCCAGACCCGATTGGGTTGCTGGGTGGGTTTAATCTGTATCAGTATGCGCCTAATGGGTTGACTTGGATTGATCCGCTAGGACTTGCAGCACTTTATGATATAGGTACATATGGCAGCTTAAATGGAACAAAACATGTAGGTGATAACCTACAAGCCCATGAACTTATTCGCCATGAATATCTGAAACAATTAGGTCTGGCTGATAAAGCACGATTGTCTTCGAATCCTTCGATTGCGCTAGATCTTGATCATCATACTAGAAGTCCTTCTAAAGATTCACGAGGAATTGGAGGAGTACATTACCATGAAGCACAAATTAGGGCAGAGAAAGGATTAGGTCGTAATCAATTCGCGTCAACAATCAAAGAAGAATTGGATATAACATCTGAAGCTCTGAGAAGAGCTGGTGTTCCTGAAGAGAAAATTGGTATACTGAGAAAAAAAATCAGAGAGATTTTATAAAAAAATTAGCAAATGTTAATGGAGATATCATGCAACAAGTATATGAACTTATACCTTCATCAAATGAAAATAGTGGTATCAAATTTGGTGGAGGAGCATTTATTGATGGCCAGTGGCTCCAAAATCCATTAGGTGAAAATTTAACATTATTATTCACAATTGATAATGATAAATTATCTGACTCTATTAGTGGAATTAATCTTCCTAAAGCTAAATATATTTCCGTATTTTCAACATATAATGAAAATAGATATTTCTTGGACGATATTGTTTATTCCGGTGATGATGCAGAACTTGATCACTTAAAATCAGGATTTACAAGAGTAACGCTAACAGACATATCAAAGCTATGCGAAAATAGTAATAACCTTGTTCCTCAATATCTTGAATTAAAAAAAACACAATTAGAGAATAGTGATTATCCAACATTTTCTTTTTTGTCAAATAAAATACCCAATGGAATTGTTGCTTGTGAAAAATTAATGCATGAATATGATTTTATTGGTCAATTATATTCATCAGATATTCCAGTTCATGATGGTGGAGCATTATTTTTATCTGATGCTATTGGGTATTTATTTTTAAAAAAGAAAATTGATGATTTTAATAATGCGGGTCTTTTTTTTGCTCAAACGGCATAATTATTTTAACATAACTATCTAACTGCACCGCGAAGTATCACGCACTCAGGGACGTCTGAACACCCAGTTCAAATACGACCGCAACAGCCGGCTGCAACGCAAACAGATACAGCGCAATCAGAATCCCATCCTGCCTGATATCCTCATCGAACGCAGCTACCAGTACGATAACCTCGACCGATTGGTAAGCAAAAAACACAGCAAACACGGGCAGACCGATTACCGCTATGATCACACCGGCAGAATCGAAGGCTGCCGTAATCAGAGATACTGGGAAACCCTGCAATACGATGCCGCTGCCAACCTGCTGGACAGCAAATACAGAGAAGACTACAGCAATCACAACCTGATTCGCTGTAACCAGCTCCTGCATTTCAGAGGACACCACTACCGCTACGACGAGCACGGCAGAACTGCCAGCAAACAGACCATCGGCACAACCCAGCACTACCACTACGATGCTGAACACCGCCTGAGCGAAGTACGCATCAAACAAACAGGCCGCAGTCAGCGTTACGGCTACGTCTACGACGCCCTTGGCCGGCGTATCGAAAAACATCAGATAGACCGCGAAGGCCAACCCTACAACCGTACCCGCTTCCTGTGGGACGGCTTAAGAATGATTCAGGAAACCGGCTCGAATCACCCTACCAGCCTGTATATCTATACAGACCAGAACAGCTATGAACCACTGGCACGTATAGACACAGACGGCAACCAAGAACAACATATCCGCTACTTCCACACCGACCTGAATGGCTGTCCCGAAGAACTTACCGATGCAAACGGTAAAATACTGTGGGAATGTAGCTTTCAGTTATGGGGAAAGCGGATTCATGAAATCGAACACGAACCCATAGAGCAAAACCTCAGATATCAGGGACAATATTTAGACAGAGAAACTGGCTTACATTACAATACGTTCAGGTATTATGATCCGGATATAGGTAGATTTACCCAGCCAGACCCGATTGGGCTGCTGGGTGGCTTGAATCTGTATCAGTATGCGCCTAATGGGTTGACTTGGGTCGATCCGTGGGGATGGAGTTGTGGTGTTGTAAAACCCCGAAAAGCGTCTCAATTGCCTGTAACAAAACCAGGAACAAAAGCATGGCAAAAAGCAGTAGAAAAATTAAGGATGGCTAGAGGACATGCAACTGATAATGATGGCAATAACATTCACAATATACGTGTTCCAAATCAGCGCGATGCTCGACAGCTAATTGAAGAGGCTTTTGGTAAAGGCTTTCCACATAATAAACCTCAAACCAAAACTGGAAACCGTGGCTATGAATATCATAGACCTCCAGAATCTACAGTCCCATTTGATAATGATCTTCAACACATAAAATGGTATGACTGGCAGACTAAACAAGGGGCAGACGGACATGTATTTTATGATATATGGAATTAATTTATGGACCTATTATTTTCGACATATACTCATTTTTTTGGTACAAACATTGAGCACGATAAAGCAATAGAAATTAGAAAAGTTATTATTCATACTTTCAGAAAACCTTTTATTAAAAAAGATATGAAGACTCATGGTCCTTTATGGAATCAATATATAGCGCCCAAAGGAGCGATTGATATTACTAATCTTGATACAGATAAAAATATACAGGGTTATGTATTAGTCGATGGAAAAGGAAAAAATATGTACTTATTTTTATCTTCTTTGAAAAATTTTTTATCATATCTAGAAAATAGAAATGATGGTTTATTTCCTGCTATCTATTTTGTTAATAAAGATTTTACCTTTTGTCTTGGAGAAAATGGCGAAAGAGGGACAATGCAACCTATTTATGTTTATAAAGGGGTAAAAATCTAATAAAAGCGGTGATTTTATTATTAAATACGATGAAAATGGAATATAAGTTTTATTAATAGATGAGTTAATTGCGGATATGGCTAGAAGAGATTGATGTCTATAACTAGTTATATATCAATTATATGTTTTTTGAATAAAATAAAGAAATTCTTATAGGTAAACAAGATATTTTAGAAATATGCTTTTATTTTTTACTTTATCATCTCAGGGATATTATGATTTTATGAATTATACTATATATTATATTAATAATATATCATATAGTTATAGCTTTATAATGATTCGACTCTTAGAGAGCATAGAAAAATTTAAATTAAATAACAAACCAAACAGACCATCGGCACAACCCAGCACTACCACTACGATGCTGAACACCGCCTGAGCGAAGTACGCATTGAGCAAACAGGCCGCAGCCAGCGTTACGGCTACGTCTACGACGCCCTTGGCCGACGTATCGAAAAGCATCAGTTAGACCGTGAAGGCAAGCCTTACAACCGTACCCGCTTCCTGTGGGATGGGTTAAGAATGATTCAGGAAACCGGTCCGAATCATCCCACCAGCCTGTATATCTATACCGACCAGAACAGCTATGAACCACTGGCACGTATAGACACAGACGGCAACCAAGAACAACATATCCGCTACCTCTACACCGACCTGAATGGCTGTCCGGAAGAACTTACCGATGCAAACGGTAAAATACTGTGGGAATGTAGCTTTCAGTTATGGGGAAAGCGGATTCATGAAATCGAACACGAACCCATAGAGCAAAACCTCAGATATCAGGGACAATATTTAGACAGAGAAACCGGCTTACATTACAATACTTTCAGGTACTATGATCCGGATATAGGTAGATTTACTCAGCCAGACCCGATTGGGTTGCTGGGTGGCTTGAATCTGTATCAGTATGCGCCTAATGGGTTGACTTGGATTGACCCGTGGGGGTTAAAATCAATATTGCCAGATGATGCTATTGTATGCAGAGGTGGAGCATGCCTTGCTGATTCATTTAAAAATGGTAGTGGTGTTGTAGTTGATGGTACAGGCAAGTTGGATGGAGTTTCAGTAAACAGCGCAGCAGGTAAGACATTAGATCAACTAACTGAAGGTATTCCACACAATAAAGTAGGCGTTACAACGGTTGGAGATATTCGAGCTGCAGGTGGAGATGTTATACCTTCTCCAACTAAAAATAATCCTCATCATGCAACTTTATCAGGTATTACAGCAAAGCAAGCAGAAGCTTTGATGACACCTACTCAGAAGAACCCATCGGCCAAACCAAAATCCAACAAAAGGAATTGTTAATGCAACAAAATAATAAAATATCCGATGATGAATTGAATTTAATAAAACAACGATGTGATAAAGCGACTAAGGGGCCATGGATATCTTACGTCGAAGGTAGAGATCATTCTAGTGGTTCTAATTTTATTATGACTGGAGATGAAAATAATCGCGGGGATGATATTGAGCTTATTGGCGGAACAATAGATGATCAAGAGTTTATTGCACATGCACGACAAGATATTCCTCGATTAATTAATGAAATTAAAAGACTGAAAAAATTAATTGTAGATATATAGTTTAAAAATACAATATCACCGGCAGAATCGAAAGCTGCCAAAACCTGATTCGCTGTAACCAGCTCCTGCATTTCAGAGGACACCACTACCGCTACGACGAGCACGGCAGAACTGCCAGCAAACAGACCATCGGCACAACCCAGCACTACCACTACGACGCCGACCACCGCCTGAGCGAAGTACGCATTGAGCAAACGGCCGCAGTCAGCGTTACAGCTACGTCTACGACGCCCTTGGCCGGCGTATCGAAAAACATCAGATAGACCGCGAAGGCCAACCCTACAACCGTACCCGCTTCCTGTGGGACGGGCTGCAGATGATTCAGGAAAGCAGCGCAGACAAACGGCAGAGCCTGTATCTGTATACTGATGAAGGCAGCTATGAACCGCTGGTGCGGATAGACCGGACCGGTAATCAAGAACAACACATCTACTACTTCCATACCGACCTGAACGGCATGCCGGAGGAGCTGACGGATGAAGCCGGTGAAATCGTCTGGGAATGCTCATACCAGCTGTGGGGTAAACCGGTACAGGAGATTGCCCATACAGAGATACAACAGAATCTGAGGTATCAGAGACAGTATTCAGACAGAAAAACCGGACTGCACTACAATCCCTTCAGGCACTACGATCCAGATATGGGCCGCTTTACCCAGCCTGACCCGATTGGGTTAGCCGGCGATTCACTCCAACACAGAAAATCCAGGAAAAGCAAAGGAAGGAACTACACATGGTTGCCCAACAAGCACAAGCTAATTGTCAAAAAATAGATAAAGGATTAAATAGTAGAATATTTGCAGATTTATATAATGAGAGAGTTGTAGATGTAGATATTGTTGGTTTAGCTCAGACAGATGAAATAAAAAACTATATGGGGGAAACTATCTTCTTAAAAGAAGGTGATTACGTTTATTTGTATTTGCCAGTTGATGAAATTTTGCCAGAGTATGTTTTCTCTGAAGGGTTTGTTATTCCTAATCCATATGAATTTAAACCATACAAATGGTGTTGTAAATTAACAAGAGAACTTGAATATATTGAAGATTATGAATCTAGTAGATATAGTAATGATGAAAAAAACGCTGGTAGCTAAAAGTTATTAGTAGGGAATAAATGAAAAAATAGAAATGATGCCTAGATTTTATTCTTCCGATTTTTTATTACTATCTTCGTGCAACCACGGCTAAGCCAGTGCATGGAACTAATGAAGAGTACTTTAATTTCAAGTATCGAGAAACCCTGCGCAGCCAGGGCAGAATGCATACCAGTTTTCAATACGACCGCACCAGCCGCCTGACCGGCAAACAGACCAAACGTCCAGGAGCGGGCATCCTGCCGGATATCATACTGGACCGCAACTACAGCTACGACAATCTAAACCGACTGGTAAGCAAAAAACACAACCGACAGGGACAGAGCGATTACCGCTAAGACGTGACCGGACGCATCGAAAGCTGCCGCAACGAAGCGTACCGGGAAACCTTGCAATACGATGCTGCGGCCAACCTGCTGGACAGAAGACGCTGTGAAGAAGAAAGCAATCAGAACCTGATCCGCTTTAATCAGCTGCTCAGCTTCCGCGGACTGAAATACAGCTACGACGAACACGGACGTACCCGCAGCAAACAAACCGCCAGCGGTACCCAGTATTACCATTACGATGACGAACATCGCCTGACCGAAGTGCGTATCGAACAGCTAAACCATACTAAACGCTACGGCTACGTCTACGATGCCCTCGGCCGGCGGATAGAAAAACACCGGCTGGACCGTGACGGCAAGCCGTGCAACCGCACCACCTTCCTGTGGGACGGGCTGCAAATGGTTCAGGAAAGCGGCGCAGACAAACGGCAGAGCCTGTATCTGTATACCGATGAAGGCAGCTATGAACCGCTGGCGCGAATAGACAGAAACGGTAATCAAGAACAACACATCTACTACTTCCATACCGACCTGAACGGTATGCCGGAGGAGCTGACGGATAAAGCCGGTGAAATCGTCTGGGAATGTTCATATCAGTTATGGGGCAAACCGGTACAGGAGATTGCTCATAGAGAGATACAACAGAACCTGAGGTATCAGGGACAGTATTTAGACAGAGAAACCGGACTGCACTACAATACTTTCAGATACTACGATCCGGATACAGCTCGTTTTACTATGCCGGACCCGATTGAGTTAGCCGGCGGATACAATCTTTATCAGTATGCCCCCAATGCGTTTATGTGGATTGATCCTTGTGTTTTACTGGTAATAACATTCTAGATGAAAATGAATTTTGGAATGTTATAAAACATTCAGTAAAAAAACCAAACTAGATGTAAAAGGAGCTCGTGTATATGAAGTTATTAAAAAAGTTGATATTCCTGGAATAAAAAAAGTTTTTTTCACTTAGATACGTTACATAAGAATGAATTTGAAGTTTATGATTCACAGTAAAAGCATAAAGCTGTATATGACCTTAACGGTAAAAAAATAGGTGAAAGAATAAAAGGAAGACGATGTGGATAAACGTAAAAAATTAGAAAAATATATTTTGAATGAATTTCAAGCGGTGGATAATAAAACGTTTTTATATCAACTGCATGAAGATTGTTTTTTTAATAAAAAAAAATTTTCTAAGTTGTTAACTAAATGTAATAACTTAACGAAAGAATATTGTGAATTTGGCAAGAGTAATAATTATAATGAGGTTGTTAAAAGTATATTTGCTATTTTCCAGTATACTTTTTTTGCATTATTTAATCATTTTGCTGAAAATGATATCTTTATAATAAGTAATTATGGCAAAGATTTAACACCAAGGGATGTTTCAAAGTATTATTTCCAAATTAGTGAAATAACTAAAAAAATTATTTTATGATTGAGCCATGTCATAAAAAATCTTTCAAATATATTTTTAAGGTTTTTTATTATAACTAAGCAATGATTGTATATACATTATCATTACATCAAAAGCTACTGCAACGAAGCCTACTGTAAAACTCTGCAGTACGATGCTGTAGCCAACCTACTGGACAGAAGAGTTTGACTAAAGCAAAGAGTACTCTTTATTTTTCATTTGAAATTGATATTTAAATTAAAACAATTAGATGAGCAGAATCATAAATTAAGATATTATATAGAAGTAAATATTCAGTTGAGAAATAAAAACAATAAATTTAAAGGGGGTATAAAACATGGGGGAGTATGTCCTTAAAACAGGAAATAATTTTGGAGGTGTATATGGCAGAATGGACAGATTATTAGTATGGATTTTATACTAACAAACCCATAGATTTTGTATTGTCCGAATGGAGAAAGAAAGTATTAGCTTAAATTATAAGTATGATTATAGTATTGATGAATGTGATAAATTTTTATTTTGTAATAAAAATAATGAAATGTATGAGTATCATCTTGAAAATGGTTATAACATCGATATGCAAGGTGAAGGTTGTTTCATGATAGAGGAAAAAAAGAGCGCAATTGAGAGGAAGGGCTACTTTATTTGAGTTTGTAAAGTAACTCTAATATCGGATTTGAACCTCGCGATATAGATTTGCGCTTTAATAGCTTATTTTACTACTCTCTTGTATTACCAGAAGAACCTGAAAATTCAAGTTTTAGTTAAAAGATACGCAATTTTTTGATCAGTATTCTTGATGAGGAAAATGATAGAATTGAATAAAAAGTACTCTTTGTTTCATCACAAGATTAATTTAGTTTCAGAAAAAAATAATATGAATAGAATTTTTTGATAGTGAAGCGGTTAAATATTAGGTTATAACATTCTACCCGATTAAATTTTAAGTAGATAGGATGCTATTTTTTTATTATATTGTATGTTTTCAGTCAATGGCATCGCGTTTGAAGCGGTGCTCGATCTAATGATGCTACCTGCTGCAAAGCGCAGGAAATGAGTCTATTTATGATCGAATACAAAAAGACTCTGCTTTTAGAGGAGAAATGCAAAATAAATATCCTGGAGTTGTTCAACATGTACAACCAAACTCAAAAAATCAGTTTAAAGGCAAAGCTCCACCAGGGTTAACATGGCATCATGAAAATAAAGATAGTGTATTGAGTCTTGTTGATTATAAAGATCATAGAACCTATCATAAAATTTATCATTCCGATGGTTCTGGTGGCCGTAAAAAATGGGATAGCGGAACAATATGTAGATAAAAGTGAGGCAAATATGATTACTGTAACTGGGTTCACTAATTTATTGAAAATTTCTAAAAATATTTCCTATTATGAGGCGTGGGGTCTCTTTGTTGATTTAGATTTTGATGATACGAAGAAATGTATTGAATCAGCCAACTATTATCTTTCTGAAACGACAGATGAAGATGAAGATATGTATGAACAGGAAGATAAATATCTAGCTTGGCTAGAATACGCAACATTTTTGGATATTATTTCTAATAAACTGGACCATCACCCTAATGCCTCTGAAGACGATTTAATAGAGGCTGTGATTTATTATCTTGAACTAGATGATTTTCTGGATTAATAATAAAATCGGCAATATACATGAATAAAAATATTTAATTAAGATAATTTTAATTTTTATTAGTATAAAATTGGATAGTGCTATATTCGCATAGATGTCATTATATGAAGACACAGTGAAGAAAACAGCAACTAAAACCTGATCTGCTTTAACTAGCAGCTTAGCTTCCGTGGACTGAAATACAGCTACGACGAACACCGGCTTACCAGTAGCAAACAGACCGCTGACGGCACCCAATATTACCATTACGATGCCGAACACTAAATGGTGAGAGAGTCACAATTTATATAGAAAGATAGAAATGTTAAATATCGTTAAACATATTGATAACGAGATTATTTCGTTAAAAGGTAGTAACTATGAATTAAAAATAAAATTAAATTTATTAAAAAAATTTGCTATATTTTTATCTCAAAATGAGATACAAGGTAAAATAGACAAAATTATACCAATTATTGAAATGAATACAGGATATTCAGAATATAGAATAATAAACGATTGTGAATCTGATAACAAAGAATTATGGCTAGAATATATATACGAAAATAATATAATTAGATTATATCCAGGAGATTTATTAGTAAAAATGAAATAATATTATAAATATATAATAATTATTAAAAATTCAATTTTTTGATTATAAATATATTTATTAAATACTTAAATTGAATCCAGAATACGTAAACAAAAATAGTTCCAAGACAAAATATCAAGCTAGGCATACTACTGGAGCGCAGTTACAGTATGAAATATTCATTATATAGTTGGAAAGGTCGTAGATAAATTACCTTCTATAACACTCGAAACAATTTCACAATCTGATCGTTTAAGGGTTAAACCTATGTCTGAAATATTAATTGATACTGTTGATTGGGGAAATCATTAATGATCTAAATTAAATTTGAATCTGGTGAATCTAGAGAGTTTAATCTAACTACATTTGGTGGTTCTGATCTAAATAATTTAAAACTTCATACAGCTATATTTGAAAGATATTCTTTAATATATATAAATTTCAATTATAAATATTTATTTAATGTAAATTTTTGCATATTGTAATTTAAGGATAAAAAGCAATGTAAACATAGTTAATAAAATTGTTATTGAAGTAGTTTCACTCTAAGCGATCAATAATTTCTTTTTAGATAATGCCATTTAATCAGGAAAGTAACTAATTGCGGAACAAGTACAATAATTACGGAATAGACAAATTATAATTTATATTATTTGTTAAATAAAACAATATTTTGAATATATTCAATTATTTTGTTCGTATGACTTTTTATCAGTATTTCAAATGCCTTATATATTATGAGCATAATATTTATTACTTTTTGAATATTAAAAAACAACATTGAATTAAAAAATATTAATTTATGTCAAATTATATTTATTTAAGTTATTTTTTCATTTAATTTATAATATTATTAATATTAATTTACATATTTTGTTTTATTTTTATCCGCAAAGGGGAATTCAATATGGGGAAAGCATACTGGGCAGCCCGTGAGGGAGATGTACTTTTACATACCTCCATGCTCGCAGATCTTGTAGAGGCTGCCGTTGAAATAGTCTGTTATGCGGCCATAACAGCCGCAGTAAGCCTGGCAATCTTTGGCACGGTAGCAACTGGCGGACTGGCTGGATTTGCCATAGGCATACTTGTTGGTGTAGTCATGAACCTTACAGGAGGTGACAAGTTAATATCAGGGTTAGCTGAAGCAGCAGCAGCCAGCAGCATATTTCCGCTATCCGAAGATGGTAAGATTAAAACCGGTTCCCAAAATACTCGTACCAATAGCTTACCTTCCGCCCGTGCAGCAGGCATAGTAAAACCAGCTCAAAAAATAGCAAATAATGAACAACCGCAACAACCGGAAAGTTTTATCGATACAGCTGGCAATATATTGAAAGGAATAGAAAAAAACCTAAAACAAATGGTCAGACCGACCGTCGCTTCGCCGGATCCGAATACAACCGAACCCAGAGATGACGACAAAATTAGTTGTAAAAAACACCCGTCTTCTTTCTCCGATATTGGTATGCCAGGTTCGCTGGGACTGACTGCTCTGGTTTCGCCGGGACTGGCTGCTATAGAACTCGGGATTAGCGTTATCAGTGCCGGAATAGGAGCTATATCCGGAGCGGCCGAATATCTGGCTGAAGGCTCCAAAAAAGTCTATATCAACAGCCAGCCGGCAGTACGCAGCAATGACCGCAGCACCTGCGAAGCCAAAGTCACAGAAGATTGCGACGGTGGTAAGAAAGTCTCTAACAATGTACGTATCGGCGGAGAGTCTGTTGTTGTCCGCGAAATCAAAAGTGGCAAACACCCAATCGGTTTGATACTTTCTGTCATCATGGCGGCAAGGCGTCCCGGTAAAATTTGCACAAAAATATTCTGTTTCGCTACAGATTTTATGATTGGTGCTGGTAGCAGTATGATTACCTCGACCCTGGTAGACGCACT
>NZ_JAAEDT010000026.1:0-13529 GCF_013346865.1 Snodgrassella sp. ESL0323
GTCGGGCGCTTAATTGGCAAATACACCCCCGACGGCACCACCGCCTACCAGTATGACAAAGTCGACAACCTGCTCAAAGTCGGCTTTAAAGCCGCCGGTTTACCACCGGAAGCCGAACCGGAACTGATCAGCTTCAGCTACGACATAATGGGCAACCTGCTGAGCGAAACCACTACACAGGGTGTTCTGCAGCATCAGTATGACAAACTGGGCAACCGCATCGCCACCACCCTGCCAGACGGACGTACCATCAACAAACTGTATTATGGTTCCGGCCATCTGCACCAGATTAACCTGGACGGCCAGATTATCAGCGACATCGAGCGCGACCTGCTGCACCGGGAAACCCTGCGCAGCCAGGGCAGAATGAATACCAGTTTTCAATACGACCGCACCAGCCGCCTGACCGGCAAACAGACCAAACGTCCGGGAGCGGGCATCCTGCCGGATATCATACTGGACCGCAACTACAGCTACGACAATCTGGACCGGCTGGTAAGCAAAAAACACAACCGACAGGGACAAAGTGATTACCGCTACGACGTGACCGGCCGCATCGAAAGCTGCCGCAACGAATCCTACTGGGAAACCCTGCAATACGATGCTGCGGCCAACCTGCTGGATAGAAGACGCGGTGAAGAAGAAAGCAATCAGAACCTGATCCGCTTTAACCAGTTGCTCAGCTTCCGCGGACTGAAATACAGCTACGACGAACACGGACGTACCCGCAGCAAAGAAACCGCCAGCGGTACCCAGTATTACCATTACGATGCCGAACACCGCCTGACCGAAGTGCGTATCGAACAGCTAAACCATACTGAACGCTACGGCTACGTCTATGATGCCCTCGGTCGGCGCATCGAAAAACACCGGCTGGACCGAGATGGCAAACCATGCAACCGCACCACCTTCCTGTGGGACGGGCTGCAGATGATTCAGGAAAGCAGTGCAGACAAACGGCAGAGCCTGTATCTGTATACTGACGAAGGCAGTTATGAACCGCTGGCGCGGATAGACAGAAACGGTAATCAGGAAAAGCACATCTACTACTTCCATACCGACCTGAACGGCATGCCGGAAGAGCTGACGGATGAAGCCGGTGAAATCGTCTGGGAATGCTCATACCAGCTGTGGGGCAAACCGATACAGGAGATTGCTCATACAGAGATACAACAGAACCTGAGGTATCAGGGACAGTATTTAGACAGAGAAACCGGACTGCACTACAATACTTTCAGGTACTACGATCCGGATACAGGCCGCTTTACCCAGCCTGACCCGGTTGGATTAGCCGGCGGATACAATCTGTATCAGTATGCGCCTAATCCTATTACCTGGATTGATCCTTGGGGTTGGGCATGTAAACCAAACCATCAAGCTGGGAAGGCTTCGAAAAAATATGGACATGCCCGTCAGCGACATGGTTCTCAACTAAAAAAACAACAGTTAATGGATAGAGCAAAAACTACGAACGACCCTCAAGGTCATTTTAGTGATAACAGAATGATAGAAGAGGCGTTTGATAAAGCACCTAAAACACCTGGAATACATGATGTTAAAGTATCACAAATATCAAATGTGTATTATCCTGATGGGACTACAAAAACAACTGATATAGTTAGGGTTGTTATCTATGAAAATAGAGGTCCTATTACAGCATATCCTTATATCCTTGGAGACTAAATATGAATATTAATTTAATTATAAAAGAAAAACCTACTGAATTGGATAAGTATCTAAATCAAGAAGATATGGAAGTATCACCTTTCGAATTTGCTCTTCTAGAACTAGAACAGTATGTAAATGGGTATATTAATATCTCATTTGAAAATAAAGCAAATATTGTTTTAGATTTGTTTTGTGATTTTTTGGTGTGTTTTGACTGTATAATCCGTTCTATAAATGCGACCAAATTAGCACATTCTAAAAAAGAAGAAATATGGTTTTGTGAGCAAGGTTCGGATTTCTATTTATTTTATGAAGTTAAAGATGAAATAATTTATTTAACCTTTAAAAAAGGAAAATCTGTAGGTCTGCCAAATAGAAATACACCCGATTTTTCTGTAGAAGTAAATAAAATAGAATATTTTAAGCAATGGGAAAATTTGTTCCAAAAATTAAGCATTATTTTTGAAAAAAAACTTCATAAAAAAATCCCTATACCCTTTTAATTCTTAGTTATGATCCTATAAAGGTCGCTTTACTCAGACTGATCCGATTGGATTGCTGGGTAGTATTAATCTGTATCAGTATGCGCCGAATCCTCTCACTTGGATTGATCCTTGGGGATTGTCCGCAGGATGTGGACCAAAAAAATCAACAAAACTAGGGTACAGTAAAGAAACTCGTGCCCAAAAACCGGTAAAACCAGAAAATGCTGTACAAAATGGGATGAATTTCTAGGACCTGGGCCTTATTCAAATAAACATCCTAGAACAGGAGTGCCAGACCCAGATAGAATAGTGTCGGCAGATGGAAAAAGAAGTATTCGTTATAATCAGCATGAAATGAATAGTAAGTCGTCTAAGCATCATTATCATGAAGAAACTTGGACTTATGATCCTGTTAAAGATGTGATGAATGTTGATAATACGTTGATTAGGGTACCATTAAAAAAATGAAAATTATTGTAAAAGAAAAACTGAGTGATCATATCGTAAAGTTCGAATCTAATTTAGGTAATGGGACTGCTAATTGGGAAAATAATAAACCGCCGATATTAAATACTTCTTATAATATTGAATTGGATATTGATGATTTTTTTGAATGGGAAAAAAATATTACTCTTGATAAAAAAAATAAATCAAGTATTTATCTTTTTGATAATAAAATTTTTTTTAGTGCGAAAGTAATATCATGTGAAAATGATGGAATATGGGTTTTATCTTTCGGAAATGATATTGTTCTTATAGAAGCATCCGGGACATGTGAAATAAATAAATTCGTATCCTTTTTTACCACTCCTGATAATGTCAGGCTTTATCCAATAGAACTATAAATTAAAAATTAGATAACTATATTACTCCAGAAATTATATTGAATTTGATATAGATACAAGTCGGGTAGAGTTCAGGAAAAATGACCTAGGTGTCGAAGAATATAAGATAAAAGGTGACGTTGAACTGGATAAGAAAACAACTAAATTTTATAAAAGGTGCTAAATTTATGGAACAGTATAACTCAAAAAATGAGGATGATCTAAAAAATATTTTAATATTTTTAGAAGAAATTGTTACGGTAATAGATAAAATTGGTTCTGGATTTGATAAAAGTAGTAAAACAGCAGCAGCTTTGTTACTTTTCTTTAATCAATGCAATGTGTTAGATAAACTATCTACAATTAGAAAATATCTATCTAAAGAGTTAGAAGCTAAAATGACCTCCGATGAATATGATAAATGGATAGAAATAGATTTGCCATTATGGAAACCTCCATATGATAAAACAGAAGAGGAAATATTGGGAATGTTAAATTCTGTGAGACCGAAATGAACATTTAGATAGTGAATTAAAGCCAGAAAGCTCTGATCGATATTTCTGGCTATTTTTTTTGTTACTTAAATGCGATTGATTTAAATGAGTAGAGTGCAAATTAATAATAGTGATATTTAGCTTAACGAAAGAATATTGTGAATTTGGCAAGAGTAATAATTACAATGAGGTTGTTAAAAGTATATTTGCTATTTTCGAGTATACCTTTTTTGCTCTGTTTAAACATTTTGCTGAAAATGATATCTTTATAATAAATAATTATGACAAAGATTTAACACCAAGTGATGTTTCGGAGTATTATTTCCAAATTAGAGAAATAGAAGCCTACTGGGAAACCCTGCAATACGATGCTGCGGCCAACCTGCTGGACAGAAGACGCGGCGAAGAAGAAAGCAATCAAAACTTGATCCGCTTTAATCAACTGCTCAGCTTCCGCGGACTGAAATACAGCTACGACGAACACGGACGTACCCGCAGTAAACAAACCGCCAGTGGTACCCAGTATTACCATTACGATGCCGAACACCGCCTGACCGAAGTGCGTATCGAACAGCTAAACCATACTGAACGCTACGGCTACGTCTACGATGCCCTCGGCCGGAGGATTGAAAAACACCGGCTGGACCGTGACGGCAAGCCATGCAACCGCACCACCTTCCTGTGGGACAGGATGCAGATGATTCAGGAAAGCAGCGCGGACAAACGGCAGAGCCTGTATCTGTATACCGACCAGTACAGCTATGAACCGCTGGCGCGGATAGACCGGACAGGCAATCAGGAACAACACATCTACTACTTCCATACCGACCTGAACGGCATGTCGGAAGAACTGACGGATGAAGCCGGTGAAATTGTGTGGGAATGCTCATATCAGTTATGGGGCAAACCGATACAGGAGATTGCTCATACAGAGATACAACAGAATCTGAGGTATCAGGGACAGTATTTAGACAGAGAAACCGGACTACACTACAATACTTTCAGGTACTACGATCCAGATATAGGCCGCTTTACCCAGCCTGACCCGATTGGATTGCTGGGTGGCTTTAATCTTTATCAGTATGCGCCTAATTAACTTAGGTGGATTGATCCTTTAGGATTAAATAAAGAATTCTCTGCATACTGTGCTTTCGGAAATGCAAAAAAACCTAGAGGACCAAGACCAGATTTAGATATTCCTGTTGACAGTAATGGAATGGTAAAGTCTCAAGCTGGCAAAGAATTACCTAAAGGAGCATCTGTCTTAATTGATACAAAGCTTGAGAACAGTCCACATTTAAATGGACATTACTATACAATGCCTGATGGCTTAGGTATTAAACGAAATGGTCCTGATGCGATCGATGGATCAACGCGCGCACCAGGTCATGCTACCATTTATCCTACACGAGATATGTTAATGGATGAATTTAAAGAGTTATTTGACTCTTTACCATGGAAACATGGTGGAAATAAGAAGAAACGGAAATAAGAAAAAATGACAATAGAACCTATTTATTCTAAAGAATGGATAACTGTAAATGAGGCTGACACAAAAGTTAGAGTCAGTCGGTTTCATTTTAGAAAAACAAATGATTTATTTGAACAAATTTTATTCGCTCTTAACAATGATGATTTAGCTGAACAGGCAACAGCACTGAGATTTATCAGGGATGAAAGTTTAAACGAATCGGAATTTAAAATATTAACACCAGCAATCATTAATATAGCTATAAATGGAAATACTGATAATTTGATTCTTGCCAGAGATCGCTTAATAAGAGGCGGTTTTAATCGTGATTACATTATTAGAGAAAAACTAACACCTATGTTTAATGACTTTCTTAAGACTGAGAATCAATATATATATAGAAGACTTGCAGAATTGTTGTTTTTTTTAAATTACAAAGAGTTAAGAAAAAGATTAATGGAAAAATGTAAGGATAGTAAAGATAAAAATATCGTAAATATCTATACTGAATTTACTGAAAAATATGATTTTTAATAGAATTAAGAAAAATGACAACAAAACCTATTTATTCTAAAGAATGGAACTCTGTTAAAGAGGCTGACCGTGAACTTGTAGTGAGCAAACATAACTTTAGAAAAACAAATGATTATTTAGAGCAAATTTTATTGGCTTTAAATGATCTATCACAACAGCAGCTTGCATTGGAATGGATAAGAGATGAACGTTTTAGTGATTCAGAACTTGAAGTATTAATACCTATAATTATTGATATGGCAGTAGATGGTAATATAGACAACTTGCCTTATGCCAGAGAAGTTTTATTTAATAACGCTTTGAACAGTAATGATGTTGTCAGAAAAAAACTAACATCCATGTTTGATGACTTTCTGAAATCTGATGATTATTATGTATATGCAGGAGTTGCAAGAATACTGATTTTTCTAAATTATAGTGATTTAAGAATCAGATTAACAGAAAAATGTAAGAATAGTACTGATGAGGATATAATTGATCTCTATAAACATATTATTCAAGACGAGTGGTTTTAGCAAAATAAAGTTAACAAAAGGAGAAATTAAATTCTCAAAGATTATGGTAATCGGAGGCTCAGACCGTGCAATATTTTATGCAATACAAAATACTAACAATTAAATCCGAAAAGTTGTTTGATTCTCTACTCTGGAAATATGGTGGAAATAAGAAAAAATGACAACAAAACCTATTTATTCTCAAGAATGGAACTCTTTAAAAGAGGCTGACCATGAATTTATGGTAAGCAAACATAACTTTAGAAAAACAAATGATTTTTTTAAGCAAATTTTATCGGCTCTTAATTTTGAAAAAGGTATAACGCAACAGAAAATTGCATTAAAATTGATAAGAGATGAGCATTTTAGTGACTCAGAACTTGAAATATTAATACCTATAATCATTAATATAGCTGTAGATGGTAATATAGATAACTTGCCTTCTGCCAGAGAAGTCTTATTTAATAACGCTTTGAACAGTAATGATATTGTCAGAAAAAAACTGACATCCATGTTTGATGACTTTCTTAGTTCTGAAGACGACTGGATATATATGAGACTTTCAGAATTATTAATTTTCCTAAATTACAATGATTTAAGAAAGAGATTAATAGATAAATGTAAAAATAGTACTGATGAGAATATACTAGACGTCTATACTAGTTTTCTTCAAGACTATGGCTGGCTCTAGCAAAACAAAGCTACCAAGGAGAAATTAAATTTTTATTCAATCTCTGTTATAGTCCTATAGACAGGTATATTATTAATTTCATTAGCTCACTGTTTAACCTATGGTTGCTGATATAATTCTACATTTTATTACAGTCTAGTCTGCCTATGTTCAATAATCCCAGTAATCAATGGCTCAGATCTCGCGGTATTATATGCAATATAAAATGCTAACAAATTAGTTCTAAGAATTATTTGATTCTTTATTCTTGAAATATGGTAGAAATAAAAAGAACTGGAAATAAGAAAAAATGACAATAAAACCTATTTATTCTAAAGAATGGATAACTGTAAATGAGGATGACACAAAAGTTAGGGTTAGCCAGTTTTACTTTAGAAAAACTAATGATTTATTTGAGCAAATTTTATTGGCCCTTAATGATGATGCAGCTGAACAGGCAACGGCATTGAGATTTCTAAGAAATGAGTGTCCTAGTGCCTCAGAACTTGAAGTATTAGCACCAGTAATCATTAATATGGCTGTAAATGAAAATACTGATAACTCGATTCTTGCCAGACAATGTTTAGTCAATAGCGCTTTTAATCAGGATCGCACTATCAGGAAGAAACTGACATCTATGTTTGATGATTTTCTTAAGTCTGAGAATCAATATACATATAGAAGACTTGCAGAATTATTGTTTTTCTTAGATTACAAAGATTTAAGAAAAAGGTTAATGGAAAAATGTAAGAATAGTAAAGATAAAAATATCGTAAATATCTATACTGAATTTACTGAAAAATATGATTTTTAATAGAATTAAGAAAAATGACAACAAAACCTATTTATTCTAAAGAATGGAACTCTGTAATAGAAGCTGACCGTAGACTTGTGGCGAGCAAACATAACTTTAGAAAAACAAATAATTTTTTTGAGCAAATTTTATTAGCATTGAATGATCAAGAGCAACAGCAACTTGCATTGGAATGGATAAGGGATGAGCATTTTAGTGACTTAGAACTTGAAATATTAATACCTATAATCATTGATATAGCTGTAGATGGTAATCAAGACCACTTGCATTATGCCAGAGAAGTCTTATTTAATAACGCTTTTAACAGTAATGATATTGTCAGAAAAAAACTAACATCCATGTTCGATGACTTTCTTAACTCTGAGGACGACTGGATATATATGAGGCTTTCAGAATTATTAATTTTTTTGAATTACAATGATTTAAGAAAGAGGTTGATAGATAAATGTAAAAATAGTACTGATGAGAATATAGTAGACGTCTATACTAGTTTTATTCAAGACTATGGTTGGCTTTAGCAAAACAAAGCTATCAAAGGGAATTTAAATTTTCAATGATTTTTATTACCTCTTTTAGTCTTATAAATATGTTATTATTAATCTTATTAATCCATTGTTTTATCTGATAAAACTTACTCACAATTTCTAATTATAATCTATTATCAGCGCAACAAACTGTTCAAAATTGCTTAATGCGCCCTTTCAGCAAATTGTTTTTAAGATGGATATTAATGAAGAATGATAATCAGCCTACCCTTTTTAATAATCATAATAACCAGAGGCATCAAATATACAATTTACGCACCGGTTTGAACGGTACACTTAAAAAGCTGACGAATAAAATAATTAAATCATATGAGATTACTCATATCAGCTTTGTGGCAAACCGATACAAGTAATCGCATATATCGATACAATAAAATTTGAGGTATCAGGACTAATATTAAAACAGAGAAACTGTTTTGCATTAACAATCATTTCAGGTTTGATAATCAAGATATAGCTTGTCTACTCAGCTTGATGCGTTAGGGGCTGTCCAGTTATTTTAAGCTGGTAATATACACAAGATAAATGAATTTTATATTGAGCTTTGAAGCTAAAAAACTAAATAGATAAAAATATGCCAAAGATAGAATTTACCAAAAGCAAAAAGCTGATTTACATAATGGGTGGTGATTTATAAAAAACAATCCGAACAAAATTCTTTAATTTATGTTAAGATTATATATAATTTGATTTGTTGATTAATAGATTAGTAATGAAATTTATTTATAAAAAGGATAAAAACAGTGATACTCATTGGATATTTTGTGAATCCAATCATGCTCCTTTTATAGTATTAAGTACTATTAATGATAAATATACAAATATTTTTTATGATATAACAAATTATCATCTTGCTTTAGAACAAATTTCTGATGATGTAAAAAAACTATATTCCGTATATATTGAATTTTGTATGCTTTCTGACCCTGTGATTCAGGAGTTATTTGATCAATATTATTTTTTTAATTTAATAGTAAAAAGTGAACATGCTGATTTTTTGGCAGGAAAATTATATGATTACCTCTTATTCAGGTTAAATGAATCTAAATTAATCTGATATTTTCAGACTCGACTACAAAAACAACAGATGATTAAGTGTTTATAACGCATATACGGCGAGATATTTCTCCAGTTAATTAGGGAAACTAAAAGGCTAAACAATTTAATTGTAGATAAATAATCAATTTTTTACGTAACCACATTAATTCAGGCTAGTTACTTAGCAAATATCAGAATAACTTATGGCTTAGATAATAAACGTTGCCGACGTGCAATTGTATAATTATTATCTATGGTAAAATCAATAGCCAACTGGAAATCCGTATCTTGTCATGGTTATATAGCTAAAAATCAATAATTTTTCTGACAATTTTCATTGTCTGAAATTATATATAAAAACGAATCCATTTCTGCACTTTGCATAAAAGAATTAATCCTATTTGAATTAATATTTCAAAGAATTTAGTGTACTTTTGCTTATTATTTAACATCTCCCTCCTACAAAAAAATATTCTAAGATTTTTTATATAGACAGAAATTTCTTTTAATGAATCTATTATATAGAATGTGAGCACATCATTATTATTTATATGAATATAAATAGTAGGTAGTTGTGTCAATACATTTAAAATGAATTATCATCTAATTGAACAAGTTGTTTTTAATTATACTATCAAGTATATGGTAAATATACAAATATGTTCGTACCTCAAAAACGTTATAGACAGGAAGAACACGATAAATATCTTCCTGTCAATTACTGATGTTTTTTACTATTCAAATATTTTTCGTAATCGAAATATTTGATCCAATTTTAAGTAAAAAAATTATTATTATAAATATTTTTTCTTTTATTTTTTACCTAGTTCTTTTTCAATACGAATTAGCTCTTGTTTAAGTCCGTTCACCTCACATAAATAAAGATATTTAAAGTATGGTAAAATAACATCATTATTATTATCAAAATTAGGCATTGTTATACATGCTTGATCTAATTTTTTCTTAAATAATGGGAAAAAGTTTTTTGAGGTTTTGGATTTTTTGACCAGCAATGTCGTGTTCTTTTTTACTTCATTAAGATAATATGTATAAGTATTTGGCTCATTACATTCAGTATCCAATTCTTCTTCTAAACACAGTTTACCTGAATTTTCATTGTAATACGGTTTGGAATATACAATCAAATTATCAGGAAAATTTATTTGTTCCCTATTTGTTTTAATCTTTATTGCCTTAAATTTATTTTGTTTAAAGTCTATTTTATAATGTGCCCATAAAAATAACCAATCACCCTCCTCATTAACGCCGTGATTTATAATAAAAATATTAAATTTTTTATCGATATAGTAACTTAGTTCATCAGTGAAACCAAATTCACCTGTACGATGCCAACTTACCGTTAATTGATCAACAATTTGCCCGTCTTTTTCAAGAAATAAAATAATAGTAGGACTCTCATAATAAGTATCAAAATAAGGAACTTTAATATTTTTTTCTACCAAAAAAAGGGAAAATTTATCTGACTGATAAAGATATATTTTTTTCTCTGCCACAGAGTCTTCTTTTTTTATATTTTCAAGTATATTAGAGTTAGAAATAAATTCTAAAGGGCATTTTTTTTGAAAATTTTCAATATCTGAATTTGTATAATCAAGTGAATGATCAAACTCACATTTTTTATTTATAGTTTCAATATCAGACATTTTTTTTATTTTTGACCATCCATGTGGCAATGAATTATTTAATGGTTTGGAGAAAATAGCTGGTGTGAATATAATCAATAAACATAGTCCGATAAATAATTTACTATTAATCAATTTTATTATTTTCACTTTAAAAATTTTCATTTATTTGATCCTGACATAATATATATATTTTATAAAAAAACTACTTAATAAAATCATAATGATATAAATTTTTAACACTTTGCAAATAGTAAGAATAGTCCCTGTTCTGTATTTTTATTAATTGCAATAATTAAATGACTAAATTGCAATAATTAAATGACTAAATTGTAAAAATTCATTATATATTTTACATTATTTTTGGGTACGAAAAACCGTAATGTTTTTTTATTCCATTATAGTAGTTAATAATTAACTTTGAGTATGCATAAAATTCAGATCATAAAACCTCTAATCTTTGATCGATTTTTTTAATTTTTTTCTTTAATTGCCTGGTTAAACATTTTGTTATCTTGTAAGTAAATTTTTCTGCTTCAAAATGATCATTTGGTTCTGATATTGATAAACACTTTTTATTAATTTGCTTATCGATTATTTCTATTGATTCTTTACTATTTGTATTTTTTTCTTTCAACATCTTAATTTTTTCAGATAAAATATTATGGTAAAACCGATACGAATCAATACTACATCTTGTTGAATATTCTTTTTGATAGCATGTTTTTACTTTATCAATTTCATAAGGTGTTTCTTTTAATGAGCCCTCAAGAATTCTAAAATGATCTGGATAAATAATTTCATATTTATATCCATCATCGATCAACAGATCTATAAGATTAAAATGATAATTTTTTTTGTCTATTTGATAATGTTTCCAGAATACAGGTTCCACATTACCATCTATATCCTTGACTGATAATGTATAAATATCCCCGCTATCACTAATATAAAAATATTGATTGATATACCAATAATAACCATCCACATCATAATAACTCTTCGCTAAAGTAATTTTATCCATAAAATTTGTTTTATTAAACATGGATAAATTGAGCGCTTTTACGGGGTATTTAGTATTATTAATTATTTTGGTAGAGGTATTTTTTTCAATAATAAGATCTAGTTTCTCAGAATTATAAATATTTTTTTTATTGTTAATGGTTTCATATAAATTCTGAAAGTAGAAAGCAATTTGATTAATTGGACAATTTTTCATTATCTTTTCACGTTCAGAATTGGTCATTTCCCAAAAATCAATTGGTTTATGGCAATCTTTTTCTAGTTGAATTATATCTATTGATTGAATATCAGATTTACCTTTATAATTTTCAGCCACATTAAATTGCTCTGCATAGCTATTATAAATAAACAAATTTATTATTACAGCTATATATATTGATTTTTTCATGATCTACTACTCTACTAAGTTAAAAATACCAGAAGGCGTCATTTGAAATTCTACAGTTTTGGTATCGATTTGATTCTTTTCTGGATTTATTATGAGTTCATTTGGATTTTCATCGGATTCAATAAGGTTGTCATGCTGATATTGGGTTATCAAAATTTTTCCATTTGGATTTATTATAAAATCATTCCAGTATGATATTTCACCACTTTGAACTTGATAAAGTAATATTGCATCAATAACCCCTCCTTGATCATCATAACTATATAATTGAAAAGTAAATGCTTGATCATTATCACCCCTCGCCATCTGTATAACGCCTTTATATAAAATATTTTTATAATAAAAATAACAATGAGGAAAATAGAATGGCGTTTTACCGAGATAATCAAATAATTTAGGTTGATATAAAAATTCCTTGTTAGTGAACCTGAGGGGAAACGGCATATCAGGAGACAATTGCAATCCATTTTCTCCCCAATAATAGTATTTTTCTAATTCAGCAGAGGAATAAGGCAAATTTACTTTTTTATAATGCTTGAGTTCAATTTCTTTAGTATTTGCAATTTCATTGGAAATATCTGCAATTGCATTGCTAACATTCCCAAATACTATAAAACAGATAATAATTGGATAAATTAAGTATTTCATGCGTTAATTTTCTCAACTTTCTTTATAGCATGGTATTGAAAATATGAGCGATGTGGATAATAGTTAGCATCAATTGAAATTTGGTTAAAACAGCGTATTATGTATTTAATCACATAGCTCTATCTCTGTATAATTGTCCAGTCATTTATTAAAAATATACATTTGTATACATTTTACTACAGCTAAGTCTTTTAAACCAAGTTCCAATTTCTGATTTTTAAACTTTATATAATTCAATATTGGTAATTTTATATTGAAATTTTTCTTTAAAATATCATAGAGAATTTTCTACTTTTATACTGTACTATTTCAGGAGATAGTTGCGACTCAGATAGGATCTATTTATTAATCAGCAGATTCAATAGTTGTCAATTTTGTCCCATTTTTTTTGTGTTTAAAAATGTAAGACGTTTCTCCGCCTTCAAAATGCTGTAATATTTCTAACTTATTCTTTCCTTTCCATTTATACTCAACATCAACTACCTTATCTTCATAAGTTACTGAGCGATTTTCACCTATTCCAATTTTCTCCCTAAAAATATATGCTGGATTTGTACTCATTGCATCATACACATCTAAAATTGACATGTGTTGATAATAGCAAACTTCGACAAACTCCATGATTTCTTTCTGTGGTATGTCTACGCATTTCCCATTATTATTTAAATCATTGAGTTTTTTTTCATCTTCATTAGATAAACGATGAAAGAAAAACAGTTGATTTTTATAAGGTATCATCAATTCATTATTATCAAGCAGAATAATATTAATATTACTGTAAATATTACTG
>NZ_JAAEDT010000027.1:0-34825 GCF_013346865.1 Snodgrassella sp. ESL0323
TAAATCATTGAGTTTTTTTTCATCTTCATTAGATAAACGATGAAAGAAAAACAGTTGATTTTTATAAGGTATCATCAATTCATTATTATCAAGCAGAATAATATTAATATTACTGTAAATATTACTGTATTCGTTACATTGGTCTGATGAATCACTATTATTTTCTAATGTGTCATTATTATTTCTATAATAAAGTTTACTAAAGCTATTTGTTGTCAAATGATATTTTTTTAATTCATTTTTATAGTTCCTAAAAAAATCACTTTTATTTAATCGATTATTGATCTCTTGTTTATTTTCTTCTGAATGTTTGAAATCACATCCTGAAAAATAGATTGTTTCATCTTCACTAATTATTAAATCTGAATTACTGAAAACTTCTTCTATATGTTCTTTTTCAGTTGTTTGTTTTGTTAATTTGTCTTCTATTAACCTATAATAACTAGTATTAAGGCTATATGCATAATTAGTACTCACAGATAATAAAATGATTAGTGAAATTTTTAAAATAGTTTTTTTCATACTAAATTTTTCTTAAGAAGGTCATTATATAAATAATATGATTTACATCATAAGATGTCTAATTCGGTTGGGCTCACGACTCGGATATGATCTATTTATTAATCAGGAGAATGAATAGTTGTCAATTTTGTCCCATTTTTTTTGTGTTTAAAAATGTAAGACGTTTCTCCACCTGCAAAACGCTGTATTATTTCTAATTTATTTTTTCCTTTCCATTTATACTCAACATCAACTACCTTATCTTCATAAGTTACTGAACGATTTTCACCTATTCCAATTTTCTCCCTAAAAATATATGCTGGATTTGTACTCATTGCATCATACACATCTAAAATTGACATGTGTTGATAATAGCAAACATCAATAAATACCATTCCTTCTTTCTCTTGCATGTCTAGGCATTTCTCATTGTTATATAAATCATTGAGTTTTTTTTCATCTTCATTAGATAAACGATGAAAGAAAAACAGTTGATTTTTATAAGGTATCATCAATTCATTATTATCAAGCAGAATAATATTAATATTACTGTAAATATTACTGTATTCGTTACATTGGTCTGATGAATCACTATTATTTTCTAATGTGTCATTATTATTTCTATAATAAAGTTTACTAAAGCTATTTGTTGTCAAATGATATTTTTTTAATTCATTTTTATAGTTCCTAAAAAAATCACTTTTATTTAATCGATTATTGATCTCTTGTTTATTTTCTTCTGAATGTTTGAAATCACATCCTGAAAAATAGATTGTTTCATCTTCACTAATTATTAAATCTGAATTACTGAAAACTTCTTCTATATGTTCTTTTTCAGTTGTTTGTTTTGTTAATTTGTCTTCTATTAACCTATAATAACTAGTATTAAGGCTATATGCGTAATTAGTACTCACAGATAATAAAATGATTAGTGAAATTTTTAAAATAGTTTTTTTCATACTAAATTTTTCTTAAGAAGGTCATTATATAAATAATATGATTTACATCATAAGATGTCTAATTCAGTTGGGCTCACGACTCGGATAGGATCTATTTATTAATCAGCAGAATCAATAGTTGTCAATTTTGTCCCATTTTTTGTGTTTAAAAATGTAATACCTTACTCCGCCTTCAAAGTATTATATTACTTCTGATTTATTTTTTCCTTTCCATTTTTACTCAACATCAACTACCTCATCTTCATAAGTTACTGAGCGATGTTCACCTACTCCAATTTTCTCCCTAAAATTATATGCTCGATTAAAACTTATTGCATTAAACACTTTAAAAATTAACGTGTTTTGATAATAGCTCGCATTAACAGATTTTATTCCTTTCTGTTGCGTATCTACGCATTTCTAATTATTATAAATATCATTGAGTTTTTCCTCTTTATCACTTAAAGGAGTATCAACAATAGATTGTTGAGTCATTTTTGTGAAAATGTTTTGTTACTTGACTGAATAAGTGCTTTTTCAATATCAGTTATTCCTTGTTTATAATTTTGGATTAAACAAAACATAACTTTAGATAAATAAGGATCTGTCTCATTCCTATCACCAGAAACTGGAGGAGGGAATTCCAAGCAGTCTGAAGCCATTTTTTGCTGTAAGGTAGAATAAGATTTATTTATCGTATTATTTTTTTTATTCAGTAAGTTGATTTTTTGTTTTAATCTATTGTCGTAATAGTCATAAACATCTAAATAGCATCTATGATATTCTTCTTTATCATACTCATTTTCGCATGATTTTAGTGCTTTCGGATTGGGTTTTGTGGCCGGTTTATTCGAAATAACATTAAATTGATTTGGATAAATAATTTGATATTGTACCCCATCCGTAACATTGACTAACATATCTTGAAGTACAAACTTCATTTTTTGATTATCAATTTTATAGTGTTTCCAAAACATTGGAGAAATACCTTCTTCATCCTCTATCAAATATAATGTATATACCTCTCCCTCTGGGGATATAAAATAATGCTGGTACGCAGCTGCAAAATCAGAAAGATTAATATAATTATTAGCCAAATAAATTTTATCTTTTACAATATTATCTTTAACTATCGATAGGAATATATCGCCTTCATAAATAGTACTATCAGATTCGATATTATAATTTCCTGACATACTTAATGTCAGTTGAAAATTTTGTCCGTTATAGATAATTACTGGTTCCTTATAAATTAATTTATATAACTCTTTTAAATCAAATTTCAAATTATTTTTATCAACAAGACATAGCTTATCTATTTTTTGTTGTTTTGATTCACTCAATTGCCAATGATTTGTCGAATAATAGATACAGCCATTTTCTAGTTTATTCATGTCGATTGTTTTAAACAATGGATCACCACGATACTTGTCTTCTATTTGATAGTGCTGACTGTAACAGTAGGTGCTAAATAGTAAACAAAGTGATACCAGGTAATGGGAATATTTCATTTTATAATCCTTAATCCTTTTCTTATTTTGAATAAGTTACCTTTGTATAAATTGTAACTTTTTCTCTTTAATATTTAAATTTTTAATACATCTAAATTTTTATAATCAGGAAGAACACGATAAATATCTTTCTGCAAAATTGCTGACATTAGCATTTTAACCCTTTTTCACATAACGAAGTATGTAAAGCTGTTTTTTCTGAAACTTTATAAAAGTCTTATATTTCAGGTAACTCATTTGCATAGACATATACTTTTTAAAAGAACTAACACTGTAATAATGTTTAAAAAATTTTTTTCTAATTTCATGATATTTCTTCAGGGCAAGAATAAATTATGTATATTCTGATAATTAAACTTATTTACACACATTCATCTCTTTGCTTTCTTTAAAAAGATAATGACATTTAATGGACTCTTGTAATTTAAATTTCCCATTATTTTCTACTGAATATTTCCCCCCAAAATTTAGTGTTTTTCCTTCTTCTAATTGACCATAAATTAATACATAGATATAATTATCAATGAAATAATATTGTGATTTTACATAATAACTTTCACTATGATACTTATTAGAGTAAATGATTAACTGGTCAATTATTTATTTCCGTATATATTTTAACTTCATCATCTAATAAATTTTCTGAATAATTTGGTTCTTTTGTCTTTTTTAAAAATAAATTAATACCGTTTATAGGTATTAAATATATTTTCTCATTTAATTTTATCTTATCTACTATGTTTTCATAATCAAAAGTTATCTTAGAAAATATACATTGTTTTCTTTCTCAATTCCTCCATATGGATGAGCAACAGTGCAAGATAAATCTATTTTTTTAGCGATCTCTTTTTTACTTATAATTTCATCACCTTTGTAATTTCCGGACTCGAGAATTAACTTTGATTTTATACTGTTATTTTTTATTTCTGCATTAGCATTAAAGGCGAAAAAACAACACAATATTATAAGTAATTTTTTTATCATAAATTATTTTTCTTTTCTCTTTAATTTTGGTGAGTGAAAAATCTGCATGTAAATGATGATCATGTAATTCGCCACCATTGATGATTCTCTTTAAATGTCAAAATTCAGCAAAAGGCACATTACTACCAATTCGAATTTTCTCATAAAACAATTGCATTACTTTAAAAAAGCCAGGCCACCTTTATATTGCTGAGAATTAGGTGAATAGTAGTGAGGTACTTTTTTCCCAGCATTTATTATGTCTTCTCCCTTCTTTCTATATAAAATATAAATAAAAAACAATACTTATAGCATTAATATGTAAAATACTTGGGAAATAACTAACCAATCATTAAAATACACTTGCTGTAGTAATAATACTTTTATTATAAAATACAATACTGTCTAACATTGCAGTAAATAACTCTGAATTAGTATGACATTTGGAGCTACTAAGGCTATATTAATACTGAAATCGTCAAATTGATTATCTAAAGAATCGGGCATTTTAATCAGTTCAGCATCAATAGTATACTAATCATAATTACAAATTCTATGTCTATCATCCTTTGCATTATGATAAACATATTTATATTTCTTCTTATAACCCTTTATATAATTTTAGGTATGTTTTTCGATTTTCTATTATGAAAAATACGATAAGTCATTATACCTGCGCCAGATTTTGTCATTCAATTTAATTAATAAATTTTTCATATTATGATTTAATTTAATCGATGAATGTTTGCCTGCCGGTGCTATTTTTTGTATGGCATTACTTTTTATATAAACATTACCGGCTGTGCCCGGTTCAATTGCTGCGCTACTGAGTTAGATGAATGATTATTTGCCCGAAAGTTACTATCGATAATCTGAATAAACAATTGAAATTATAATTTTTCTTATAAATGAAAATAATTATTATTATCTTTTAAAAAAGGTTAACTCTGTATAAAATGTTCTGCGGTGCGGTAATTTATTTGAAATTCTATTTTTGTCATTACTTATTTGAGTAGCAGCCGACAACAATAAACGGGAGAAAGTTTATATGCAATCTGACAGCTCTGAATTACAGCAACAGGATAACTTTGAATCTAATCGGGATAGTTTTCAGTATCGCGGGAAATACGATGAGATAGTGGCAGATGCATTCTGCTTTCTTGATTCTATCCGGCATAATCTGTTTGATTATCCGCCAGATAAAACTGCTTTGTTCTATGATGGTAAAGCAATCAGTTACGTTCAGCTGGGTAAAAATGTGGCTCAGGTAATGGCTGCACTGCAACAAAAAAAATTACGTGCCGGTGCGGTAGTGGCAATTTGTCTGCCTAAAAGTGCTGAGCATGTTTATGCGGTTCTGGCCTGTGCTCTGACGGGTATTATCTGGTTACCGGTTGATATGGATGCACCAGAAGCCAGACGAGATTATTTACTGTCTAATAGTCTGACGGATCTGGTGATTAGCAAAACGCCGGTAACCGGCCGGCAATATGTACTTATTGATGATGCCCTGACTGCACAGGGTTTCAATCATCCGGAATGCTGCTATCAGCTGAATACTGAAGCAGCCTATTATTTATATACTTCCGGCAGTACGGGAACGCCGAAATGTGTGGTACTGAATAATCTGGCTACTGCCAATGTACTCGGACAAACCATCAGCCGGTGGCAGGCTGATCAGGATGATGTATTGATGGCAGTAACGCCCTTTCATCATGATATGTCGGTTTTTGATGTTTTTGGGGCAATGGCTCTTGGTGCTTCTCTGGTTATTCCTACTGCGGCACAGGCTAAGGATGCAATGTCATGGGCGGAATTACTGACAGCTCATAATATTAGTATCTGGGTAAGTGTTCCGGCTATTGTGGATATGCTGTGCAGCGTTGCCAGTAAAGAACAATTGCAGTCTTTACGCCTAATTGCACAAGGTGGTGATTATATTAAGCCAGGTCTGATTCAGTTTTTGCGCCGGCAACTGCCACAGGCGCGATTGTTCTCGTTAGGAGGTCCGACGGAAACAACTATCTGGAGTATATGGCATGAAATCACTGCTGAAGATATTGATGTGATTCCTTATGGTAAAGCACTGGCACATAACCGATATTATATTCTGGATGAGCAGTTACAACCATGTGCTATTGGTGAGGTGGGGCGAATGTATATGTCGGGCGTGAATCTGTCTAACGGTTATTTGCTCAATGGTCAGTTGCAAACCGGGGATTTTGTGTCTTTGGGATGTGATGAAGAAAAAATTGCTTTTCGCATGAGTGATTTGGGGTATATGCGAGATGATGGCAATATTATTTTTGCGGGACGTACTGAAGGTTATCTGAAAATAAAAGGTGTGAGGATTTCTGCGGCCGAGGTTGAAGCTGCGCTGGCTAAATCCGGCTATTTTCAGGACAGTCTGGTGGTGTGCTGTACTCACCCGGTAACACAAATGCATGAATTGGTGGCGGTGTATACGTTGCCGGCTAATCAGTCCGATGCGGATATTAATGCTTTGAAAACGTACTTGATGGCTGATTTACCGAAATCACATATTCCGACCAGATGGCTGATGATTGAAGAAATTCCGCTAACCCGTAATGTTAAAGTAGACCGTAAGCTGATACAGCAGATGGCACAGGAACGCCTGTATCAGGCTACGCCGCCACAGACCAAAGTAACAGCGACACAAGAACTGGCTGTAACTGATGATATTCTGGCTATTTTTCGTGAATGCCTGCCCCAGACAGCAGAAAATGCTGTAAATATTTCTGCCCGAACTGAAATTCTGAATACTGGTATGCGTCTGAAACAGTTAGTTATGCTCTCAGACAAGTTTACGCAACAGTTTGGTATTCGGCTGGATACGGCTGTTTTGCTACGCTGTAAAACAATACAGGATGTGGTGAATGAGATAAACAGGAGAATGCCTGAATAATATCTGCCGGAAATCATTAAACAAAGTACTTAAAAAATTTAAGTACTTTGTTTATCTGAATCTTTATGCCGATGCCTGTTTAGCCAGATCATTTAACAGTTGTTGCACTTCGGTGGCTATTCTCTCGACCAGTACAGTCGGATAACGATGTGCCTGATAGGTAATAATCATGCTCAGACTGTACTGATTGTTAATCTGATTTTCCATAATTTCAAAGTGCAGCCCAAACATGGATTCATTGCGCTCCGGTAATATCTGCCGGTAAGGTATGGCACCCCGGGCTGTGCTTAGCTGACCATTTAAGGCATTGTTTGAATGAATGTGTATATAAACATCAAACATTAATCCTTCGTTATCAGGAATACCTAAAGCTTGCTGAATATAGTTAATCGGAATATCAGCATAATCCATGGATTCGTTGATTTGTGCACTGGTGTCTGCCAGCAATGCGGTAAATGATTGCTGTGGGGTAAAACGGGTACGATGGGCAACCATAGTTGTGAAGTAGCCAACGGTATCAAAATAATTGGGATCAGTACGGCCGGATGCTGAGGTGCCGATGACGATTTCGTCTAAATTACCCTCTTTTTGCAGTATGGTGGCAATAGCTGTATAAAACACGCTGAATATTGAAGCATGATGAAGTTTGGCAAATGCGGAAATATGCTGATGAAAAGCAGAATCAAATCTGATTTCCAGCCATTTCACCTGCGGAGTAGTATTTTCCGGCAAGGTGATGGTATCTGTGTTCAGGGTTAAGCCTTTTTTTGCTCCTTGTAAGCGGCTGCGCCAGTAGTCAAGATGCTGACGGTTAATACCGTTTTGCTGCTGTCTGCGTGCAAATTCATGAATAGCGGGTACGGTATTTGCCCATACCGGTGCCTGTCCTTGCAGCCGTGCGGCATAAGCATGGCTCAGATCAGTCATGATGGTATTTAAAGACCATTCATCTATTACCATGTGATGTACCAGAAACGATAAAACTGTGTTGCCGTTATCTGCTGTTAACAGCCGGATTCTGAGAGGGAGCTCACGAGTAAGATCAAATTTATACGCCGCTTCACTGGACAGTGTTACTCCATGGCTGTCGCTGACCGGCCAGAACCATTTATATTGGTTAAGTTCGGCTACGGGAACTGTATATTGTCTGGTTTGCTGTTTATCGGTTTTAAACAGGGTACGCAAGCCGATATGGCGTATTATTAAATCATTAAATGCCTGATGCAGGATTTCTTCATTGACCGGCTGCTGAAATTCGATGGCAAACGGTAAATTGTAAATAGGGCTGAAATCAAAAGCACTGTATGCCTGCCATAGAAAATCCTGTGCCAGTGTTAATGGCGCACTCTGATCCGGCTGTACTTCGGCTGCGGATACTGCCGGCTGCTGCTGGCGGGCAATTTTTGCCAGTGCGCCTGCCGTAGGCGATTTAAAAAAATCATTAAAATTCAATTTAATACCATGATTTTTTTGTAAATTACCAATCACCCGTGTTGCCAGTAGTGAATGTCCGCCAAAATCAAAAAAATCATCGTCGGCAGTCATATCGGGCTCTGCCAGTGTATTTCTGAATTCTGCCAGTATGATGTCTGGCAGCGATTCTGTATTTGCAGGCTGAGCCGGTGTTGCCGGTATATTCAGTACAGTTAAATCTAAAGACAATAATTCGAGCTGATGCGGTGCTCCGGTATTGCTGGTGTAAGCAGTTTGAATTTCCTGAATTAAATCATCCAGAGTAAATTGCTGAGCCAGTATCGGATGTAAACGCAAAGCCAGAAAAACTTTGTTTTCTGTGCTGATTACTGTAACCAGAAAGGGGGGTGTTGTTTCCGGCTGCCATGACTGCTGCATTAGTTGCGCCAGAAGGGTAATAAGCTGTTTTTCCTGTATTTTCTCTGTTTGGATACAAGCTGAGAAATCAGTATCGGGATATTTATATAAATCTCCGTCATCGGTAAATTGATAGCGAACATTTAAGTCTAAATGGATTTCCAGTAAATGCTCAATGCTTTTATGCAGTATGGTTAAATCCGGATATGGGTTTACCTGCCACACTGCCAGTTGATATTTCACCTGCTCCGGTTCCTGCAATTGTTGCATCCAGATAAATTCTTCGTGCTCATTTGCGATAGAAGGAGCAGAATCTGTATTTACTGTTAACATATTATTAATCCTCTCTTGCCGTATCAGTTATTCATGACTGTCTGTACTCATTCTGGTCATAATTATTTAACCAGTTAACTTAAATTAACATCGGAAGAGATTTGTGCTGTCTGCCTGCTCTGTTTATCAGAGTCAGAATTTTTATTTTTATTAATAATACTTTACAATACATTTAAAAGCATAATACAATTGATTTTCATTTTCATCAACTTTAATTGTTTTTAATTTTATTTAATATTTTGATTTATGCTGTAAAACAGCAGCATAAGCTGCGGATCGACATAAAAAGCACTTCCTGAGGAGAATCAATGCTGAGTCTGTATCAGCCGATGCCGGAGCAAAATTTAGCTTACCGGCTTACGGTTTTATATGGTGATGACTTTGTAACCACGGCTGTAATCAGTCATCGCTGTAGCAGGATATATCACTGATGTACCGTATTCTGATCAGTGTATTTATTGTTTTATGTATTGTGTCTTTGCTGGTAGGCACTGATCCGGTTTCATGGACAGGTCTGCTGTCCGGTTCTGATGCTGACTGGTTAACTGTCAAAGCCAGCCGCTTTCCCCGTCTGATTGCGATTGTGCTCACAGGTATGGGGCTTTCTATCGGTGGTGTGATTCTGCAACATATTGTCCGCAATAAATTTGTGGAGCCGGAAACAGCCGGCGGGCTGGATGCAGCCAAACTCGGTATTCTGGTTTCGCTGGTACTGCTTCCCTCTGCCGGTGTGCTGAGTAAGATGCTGGCAGCTCTGCTGTTCTGCTTTGTTGCCGGACTGATTTACATCTGGATTATTGCCAGAATCCGCTATCAGCAGATTGTGCTGATTCCGGTAATCGGGCTGATGTATGGCTGTGTTTTAAGTGCTGCAGCTGAGTTTTATGCCTATAAAAATAATCTTTTACAAAATGTTCAGGGCTGGCTGCTGGGAGATTTTTCCCGTGTGGTGCAGGGGCATTATGAATTGCTGTATGTGCTTGTGCCGGTAATTATTCTGAGTTATGTATTTGCCAACCGGTTTACTGTAGTGGGTATGGGGCAGCAGATGGCTGCCAGTCTGGGCGTAAGCTATAAAACAACTGTGGCTATTGGATTGATGCTGGTATCAGTTACTGTTGCGGCTACGGTGATTACGGTTGGTTCTATTCCTTTTATCGGTCTGGTGATTCCGAATCTGGTGGCGATTAAATATGGTGAACATTTAGCCAAAACTTTACCCGTTGTTGCGCTGGGCGGGGCATGCCTGCTGCTGGGATGTGATATTACTGGTCGTTTGCTGATCTACCCCTTTGAAATACCTATTGGCCTTACTGCCGGTGCGGTTGGCGGCATTGTCTTTTTGCTGCTGATTTTACGGGGGCTACGATGATGAATCGCAAATTCTGGCTGCTTTGCGCCTGTATTGCCGGACTGGCAGTATTTTTTATGCTGTTTGATTCCGGTCTTGATTTTGAATATGTGCTGCCCAAGCGATTACTGCGTCTGGCTACTATTTTGCTGGCAGGTATTTGTATTGCGGTTTCGTCTGTGGTTTTTCAGACGCTGGTAACTAACCGGATTCTGACTCCAGCAATTATGGGTTATGAGGCAGTATATCTGTTCTGGCAGATCTTGCTGCTGTTCTTTCTGGGGCAAAGCAGTCTGGGGCTGCTGGGTCTGAACGGGAATTTTTTTGCTTCAGTCGGATTAATGCTGTTTTATTCGTGGCTTATTCATCATTATCTGCTACCGCGTGCACGCCACAGTCTGTGGTTATTGCTTTTATTCGGTATGGTGCTGACCATGGTTATCACCACATTAACACAGTTTATTGTGCTCAAAATCAGCCCGGGCGAATTTTCTGTTTTTCAGGGAATTAATTATGCATCTTTTAATCATTCCGAAACGCAGACGCTTTTATATGCTTTTGTCGCCATGCTGGCTGTAGGACTGGTGGGATATCCGTATCTGACTACTCTGGATGTGATGGCTCTGGGAGAGGAACAGTCTGTTTCGCTTGGTGTCGATTATGCCCGTTATGTGCGCTGGGGATTCGGTCTGATTGCTGTACTGGTCGCTGTTTCGACCAGTCTGGTTGGTCCGACCGCCTTTATGGGGGTATTTATTGCCAATATGGCTTATGCCTTCGCCGGCCATTATCAGCATAAACGGATTCTGTTATTTGCCAGTGCGGTAGCTATTGCGGTGTTTCTGATTGCTCAGATTCTGGTGGAACATGTGTTTAATTATAAAACGACAGTCAGTATCTTAATTAATCTGATTTGCGGGGTGTATTTTCTGCTGCTTATTGTCCGTCATCGAGGAATGGCATGATTTCTATTCAGAATATTTCCAAAGTATATGGTCATCGGCCGGTGCTGAACAATATTAATCTGGAGCTGCCGATGCAACAGGTGATTGCATTGATTGGCCCCAATGGTGCAGGGAAATCCACTCTGCTGATGATTCTGGCACGGCTGCTTTCGCCGACTAAAGGCAATATTCTGTTTGATAAGCAGGATATTGCCGGCATCCGCATTGCTGATTATGCCCGTCTGGTCGCGACACTACGGCAATCTCCTTATTTCGGTTTGCGGCTGACGGTTAAGGAGCTGGTGTCGTTCGGCCGTTTTCCTTACGGGCACGGGGTGCTCTCAGCCAGAGACCATCAGGTTATGGACGAGGCAATCGATTTTCTGGGGCTCAGTGCCCTGCGTGATGCGTATATAGATGAATTGAGCGGCGGGCTGCGGCAAATGGCTTTTCTGGCGATGACTATTGCTCAGGAAACCAAGATTTTGCTGCTGGATGAACCTTTAAACAATCTGGATATGAATCATGCAGTACAAATTATGGCAGCAGTCCGGCGTCTGAGTGAAGAGCAGCGGAAAACTGTCATTATGGTGGTGCATGATATTAATTTTACTGCAAATTATTCAGATTATATTGTCGCATTAAAACAGGGACAGTTAAGTTTCAGCGGTCCTGCTCAGGAAGTCATTACTGAAGAACGCCTGAGTGAACTGTATGAGCTGGATTTTGAAATTAGTCACAATAAACATGGTTATGTCTGTCAGTATTTTCAAAAGTCGAAAGGTAAAATATGAACGGGAAACTCAAAAAATGTGCTGTCAGTCTGCTGGGGCTGATTGCAGTAGCAACAATGGTGACCATATCCGGCTGTGATAAAAAGCCGGCTTCTGCGTCTTCGCCTGCGGTACAGAAGCGTAGTGAGCCGCTTATTATCAAGCATCAGCTTGGTACGACTACAATTGATCACACTCCGCAGCGTGTAGCCGCAATGGATATGAATGAAGTGGACTTTCTAGATCAGTTAAATGTGCCTGTTGCCGGAATGCCCAAGGATTTTATTCCGCATTTTCTGGATAAATACAAACAGAATCATGATGATATTGCCGATTTAGGCGGCATTGTGCAGCCGAATATGGAACGTATCCATACTCTGAAACCTGATTTGATTTTAATGACTCCGATTCAGAAAGACCATTATCAGGAACTGACACAGATTGCACCTACGCTCTATTATGAAATCAACTTCAATAACAGCGAACACGGACATCTGGATACCATTAAAAATCATCTGCTGACTCTGGGTAAGATTTTTAACCGTGAAGATGTAGCCCGCACCAAGGTTGCTGAGCTGGATACGGAAGTCAGTAAAGTTCGTGCTGTGACTAAAGACCGGCCGGAAAAAGCGCTGGTAGTACTCTATAACAATGGCTCTTTCAGTAATTATGGGGTGGATTCACGCTACGGCTTCGTTTTCAGTGATCTGGGTGTCAAACCGGCCAGTAATGATCTCAGCACCAGCCTGCATGGACAGCCGATTTCCAGTGAATTTATCAAACGGGCTGATCCGGACATTCTGTACATTATTGACCGTACCTCAGTTATGGAGCATCAGCCGGTGATTAGCGCTGCACAGGTAACTAATCCGTTATTACGCGCTACCAAAGCATGGAAAAACAACCGGGTAGTCTTTGTGGATGCCGATGCATGGTATACCACCGGAGCCAGCCCTACTTCGATGCGACTGCTTATGCAGGATGTGATGAAAGGCTATCAATAACTTTGTTTCAATTACAGCAGAATAATAAGCTGTATAAATAAGAAAACCAGACCCTACCAATAAATCCATCCGTTAAATGTATTGCGTGAGTTTAGTTAACAAGGAGAAATCTATGGGTAAACACGCACATCACCGCAGGCAAGAGACTTTGCCTGCGGTCAGACACCGAAGCAAAAATTTTCTGCATCCGGTGACTTCCTCACCCAAATCGCTGATATTGAGTATTGCCAGCGCCATGCTGCTTTACACTCCGGTTATATATGCGAAACCGACTGATGATAAAGCCAAACCTGCGGTGAAAAAAGCAGCAACCGAGAATACACAATCTACTGGTGAGGCTGCACTGGCTGATGTAGTGGTAGAAGGAGGCAGAAATACTACTTATCCGGGCGGTTCTGTGGCCAAAAACAGCCGTATTGGTTTTCTTGGTAATAAAACTGCAATGGAAACACCATTTAATACCGTTAGTTATACCAATAAGTTCGTTGAGGATTCTCAGGCAAGAAATGTCACTGATGTCATTGCCGCTACCGACCCTTCAGTATTTACCAATGGTGCTATCGGCGGCTGGAGTGAAAATTACTATATCCGCGGCTTTCAGTCTGACACTAACGATATGTCGATGAACGGTTTATTTGGTATTGCCCCCTATTACCGCACACCGCCGGCAATGTTTTCACGCATTGAGGTATTGAAAGGACCATCCGCACTGTTAAACGGTATGCCGCCTGCCGGTTCTGTTGCCGGCACGGTTAATCTGGTATCCAAGCGCGCAGGTAATGAACCATTGCTGCGGATAACGCCTACCTATATGTCTAATTCACAATGGGGCGGCACCATTGATGCCAGCCGCCGGTTCGGACAGAACAAACAGTTCGGGATCCGGGTTAACGGGGTTTATCAGGATGGCTCCGGCCCTGTAAGAAAACAGGACTTGAAAACCCAGCTCGGTTCAGTCGGGTTGGACTGGCGCGGCGACCGTGCACGGGTTTCTGCCGATATCTATATGGCCAATGACAAAGTGGACGGAGTAGTTCGCGGTATTAATCTGGGTAAAAATGTAAAGGTACCCACTCCGCCGAATCCGAAAACACTGATTAACCCCGACTGGTCATATGTCAGCAATAAAGACCGCGGAGCCATGATGCGCGGTGAGTTTGATATTACAGACAATATTACTGCCTATGCAGCTTTCGGGCGCAGTAAAACCAAATATAAATACAATGGTGCTACTTCAGCCAATTTACTGGACGACAAAGGTACCATTGAGACCATAATGGCACAGCTGGCATTTGATCTGGATAAGAAATCAGCAGATGTGGGTTTGAAAGGTCAGTTTGATACTGGTCCGGTAAATCATCAATGGGTAATTAACACTACCTATTACAAGCATAATCAGCATGATTTCGGCGTCAGAAGTATTCCATCGGCCACCTGTACCACCAATATGTATGATCCGGTATGGTGTGGTTCTGTACCTTTTAATGTTCCGCCAATTTCCAGAAGCTCACTGCAGCTCAGAAGCTATGGGATGGCCGATATTATGTCGTTCATGGAGGACAGACTGCAGCTGACTTTAGGCCTGCGCTATCAGGAAGTCAAAAGTGATAATCTGAGTCTGATGGGTAAACCTGTTTTAACTGAATACAAAAAACACGCATTGACTCCTGGCGTGGCTCTTCTGTTTAAAGCCACAGATCATGTATCACTTTACGGCAATTATATTGAGGGTTTAAGCAAAGGTGATTCAGCCCCCGTTACAGCAAAGAACTATCCCAAGGTGTTTCCACCGTATAAAACCAAGCAGACTGAGCTGGGGGTAAAATGGGATTACGGCAATCTGGTTAATTCTTTAAGCATATTTGAAATTAAAAAACCCAATAGTTATACTGATCTGAGAACCAATGAGTTTACATCCGGCGGTCAGCAGCGTAACCGCGGCATTGAATGGACGTTTATAGCCTCGCCGATTGAGACAGTACGTCTGATAGGCGGTGCCAGCTACATTAAACCGGAGCTGACCAGACTGGCAAATCATGCCAATGAAGGTAATATCGCTACGGGTGTGGCTAAACTACAGGGTAAGCTGGGTGCGGAGTGGGATATTAAAGCTGCAGCCGGCATTGTTACTCTTTCTGCCAATGCGACAGCTGTATCCAAACAATATCTGAATCAGGAAAACAGTTTATCGGTACCCGGTCATACTGTATTTGATATTGGCGCCCGCTACAATGCCAAAGTATCTGGCCATCCGTTTACGTTGCGCGCAGAAGTAAAGAACGTAACCAACAAAGCATATTGGGGCATGCCGCGCCTGTCCAATCTGTCTTTAGGTGCACCGAGAACTTTCCTTTTATCCGGTTCGTATGATTTTTAAAAATTTCCGGCCTGTAAAAAATCGCCCTTTCGGGCGATTTTTTATAAGTGGCAGTTTATTGCGGTAATCCGTATTGCTGAAAGGCCGAGTATTCCGGTACCCGGTAATATTGCCTGCCCAGAAGCTGATTAATAATCACACCATTTCTGGTTGCACCCATACCCAGATCAGGTGAACCAACCCCCTGCTTGGCGATTTCGGCATTCTGAATAAAAATCCGCCCTTTACCGCTATCGCAGCGTACAGCGGTAAAGTCTTCATTAACCAGATAGTCATTGTGCTCATCTGTTTGCAGAACACTGCCTTTCAGCTCTTCAAACCATTGCGGCCACTGATGATGGTAGCCGGTGGCTGCCACAATTGCATCTGTCTGAATGGTTTGTTGCTGATTAAGCTGGGTATGCAGACAGGTCATATTAATTACGCCGGAAGGCAGTATTTCTACCGACTGCACATCACAATTAGAAAACAGTGTCAGCCCTGCCGGTGCACCGGCAATGGTTCGTTCGTACAATAAATCATAAATATCGCCAATGGTGGCAAAACTGATCCCTTTATAAAGCTGCCCCTGACCAGCACTGACTTCACGCCGTTTCTGCGGTGTCAGTGTCTGGAAATAACGCATATATACCGGAGTAAAGCACTCCTGCCCCAGTTTGGAAAACTCCATCGGATGAAAACCGGCAGAACGAGTAATCCAGCGGATTGACGCGCCTGCCCGGATTTGTTCCGGCTGCAATGCGCGATAAAGAGCCAGCACACATTCAGCAGCACTTTGCCCTGCCCCAACCACGGTAACCTGTTTACATTCCTGCAATTGTTTCTGCATATAGGTAAATTGCGCTGAATGCTGTATCAGCGGATGGCTGGTGTTTTTCAGCCATTCAGGATGGTAAGGTTGGGTACCCACGCCGACAGCAATATCTTTACTGGAAAAAATCTGTCTGTCTCCGGCTGCAGATTCACTTTCGAGAATAAATCTTTCCTGACGATAATCATAACTTACTGCCTTGACACAGGCATCGAAATGACAGGATGGCAACTGGCGTACTGCCCAGCGGCAATAATCATCATATTCCTGACGCGGAATCAGAAAACGGTCATAGTAATAAAACTGATACAGACGCCCCTGCTGACACAGATAATTAAGATAACTTAAGCGATGACACGGATCAGCCATGGTAACCAGATCTGCCAGAAAGGGTACCTGCAATGTGGTACCGGGCAATAATAGACCAGCATGCCAGTGAAAAGTAGGCGTTTTATCCAGAAATACTGCATTGACTTCTGAATGACCTGATAATAATGCCGCCAGCCCCAGATTAAAAGGACCAATCCCAATACCTGCCAAATCCGTTTGCTTTATATCCATGTTTATTCCATCCCTATGTATAAATAGTTAAATATTTAAATGTTTACAACATGTAATGCTTTTATACTGAATCCATTTCTGCCCGGATCAGTTGTTCTACTTCCTTCATATTGCGGCAGCTGATTAACTGGCGCGGATTCAGAGTCAGTCTGAAACTGTGATTTATCCGGCTGGTAATTTCTTTTACATGCGTAGGGCGTAATCCGAGCTGGCTGAATGGCCGGGTATGTTCAATAACTATGGTTTGTTCGATATTCAGCGTATCGCGGTAAATATGTTCTAATTGTTCTCTTTGGCGGATAACTGCATCAGCACACTGCCCATTCGGATTGATTGTGATACCGGATAATGTCTGATTTAATACGGAATCAATATTTTCCAGACCCTGATTAGCCAGTTGCTGACAGACGCTGACCAGAACGGCGAGAAAATCGTGAATGATTTCTGCATCAATGGCAGCCTGTGCAAAATCAATATTAAACAGCAACGCGCCGTCATCACTGAGCATGAAGCGAATATCTATCGCTACCTGTGGTGTCTGAGTTAACCCGTTAACATAATGAACTGCGCTACCCGCCGGTAACACCGGCCACGATAATCCATTAGTAATAACGATTGGTAAAACCGGTGCTTCACCATGCTGCTCAAATAGTAATCTTGCCAAGTCCACACCGGAAAAGGCCAGATGCTGCAAACCGTCCAGCATATTCTTTTGTAATTTAGCCGCCTGTTCGATAAATCCGGTTGCGGATGACCAGCAGACCACAACAAAAGTGGATTGATTGGAGAATTCACCCTCATACAGCGGCAAAACCGGTACCGCTGCCGACAGCAGGCCGGATGTCTGCTGCCAGCGATTTAATACCGCCAGAATCAACGCCATCAATAAGGAATTTTTAAAGAGTCCCTGTCGTAAACCTGACTGACATAATTTATCGAATATCTGTGCAGGCAATACGGCACTTTGTCGCTGATAGGGTGAAGTTTCCAGTGTCGCTAAAGGTTGTTTCCAGGGTAATTGCGGGATGCTTTTAACAGGCTGCAACTGTGCCTGCCAGTAGGCAAGTGCTGTGTTATAAGTCTGACTATCCGCTTGCTGCCTGTTTTCAGACAGCAGTGGCGCCTCTTTCAGCTCCGTATCTGTAAATAACTCACACATCAGCGCTGCGATAGACCGTCCGTCGAGAATCAGCGCATCAAAGCGCGCAAAGACAATAAACTGCTGTGCGGATAACTGAAAAAGTGTGATATCCCACGGCGATTCCTGTAAATCAAATATTTCCTGCTGATAACGCCGGCGAAAACTGTCAATTTTTTCGGCAGCTGCTGCCGGCTCTTCTCCACACAGATTGATTTCAGTTAAATTAATAATTACCTGCGGATTTACCCACTGTACACAACGCCTGACATCAATACAGGTTCTTAGGCTGGCATGATGCTGTACCATATCAGCCAGACGCTGCCTGAATGCGGGTAAATCCAGTGTTCCGGTATATTCGCGAAATTCCTGCATCGCCACACCGCCAAGCGCAAAAGCAGTACTTCGGCCGGACAAATAGGATTTTTGCAGAGAGTTTAAAGGGGTGGCTTTTTCATCAGGCTCGGTAATATTCAGATACTGATTTAATTCAGTCAGCGGGCGTGAAAAATATTCCGGCTGCGCAATCAATGTATTCAGCAGAGTCAGAAAACGTTCAAATAGTCCGTTTACCCATGTATCGGCTAATGCATCCAGACGAATATCCCAGTTAATGAGTAAATCATTATTTAGCTGCACAAACTGTGCATCCAGTGCCACCTGCGGCCCCTGTGAAATACACCAGTCCATACTGCCAAAATGCTCATGTACTTTGGATGAGAACAGATTTTTTTCAGGTAAATCGACTGCGGCAGTAAATACTACCGGTGCGATTTGCGGCGTAGCATGATGACGTGACAAACGCCGCATTACATTGACACCACTGAATTGCCGGAGATCCAGACATTGCCGCCATTCAGTCGCCAGACGCCGGCAAAAAGTTTCCAGATCAGGCGTTTCAGTCATATCAACATTTAACAGCACCAGATCGGCAAAATCACCAATGGTTCGGTCAATATGAGGCAAAAGCGGCTCCCGCCAGAAAAACGGCACATTAAGCCGGAAAGCACGATCATGGGTGACTTTGCCCAATGTATAGGCAAACAACCCCAGTATCAGAGCAGAAAAGGTTAACCGCTGCTGACGGGCAAACTGGCGTAACAGCAATGCCTGCTCTGCACCGATAATTGCACTTAAGCGTGTGCTCTGTGCTCCGGCCGGGGTTGGTTGCTTTAAAGGTAAAGCAGGCGCAGGTGCGATAGTATCCATGCGTGACAGCCACCACTGACGAGCACGCTGTTGCTGCTGGCGTTGGTACAGATCCTGCTGAATCCTGTTGCGCCAGTCATAAAAAGATGGCGGTGAAGGCAGACAGACGGTACTGTCTGCGTAAAACTGAGCCAGATCCTCCATCAGAATCCGGAAGCTGGAAGGGTCAACGGCAATCATATCGGCATCTATATGCAGGCGGAAAACCTGATTACCCAGAAGGCTGACAGAAAAACGCACTGTCTGTCCTTCATCCAGATTGAGTTGCTGATGTGTCCATTGCCGGCGTTTGTCTTCAAGTTTCTGTTGCTGCTGCGCCTCAGATAAATGTAAAAAATTATCTATTTCCAATACATTTTGCGGTGGTGTATCTCTGATTCTTACTTCACCTTCAGCATTCAGTTGCAAACGTAACAGTTCATGCCGCCGGTACAGACATTCAATTGCCTGCCTGAGCCTGTCTAAATCCAGCTGAGTGCCATTGAATTCGGTATACAGATGCGCAGCTACACCACCGAGCATGGCGTCATGTACACGCCCAAACCAGCATGCAGACTGCATTGAAGTAAGTTCACACATTATTTCTTTACTCTGTTGACAAATTTACGATTTTTGACGATGATACAGGTAAATGAAAATGATTACTAGTTTCATTTAACTAAAATTTATTACTACAGCAAACCGTAATTAGCAACCCTGAACAGACCATCAGAAAAATGTTGGATGATTCAATTTATTTTGATTAATCAACATTTTTGTCTGATTCAGCTGGTTTAACAGATAGAAAAAAGGCTGATAAGATGATTAGCTATACACACTGGCCTGAAGATTTAGCCCGGAAATACCGCCAGAAAGGTTACTGGCTGGATCAGCCGTTAACCCGCGTTCTGACACAAACAGCCAGACAGTTTCCGCAGTCAACTGCGATTATCTGTGGTGAACGGCATTTCAGTTATGCGCAGTTAAATCAGCTTTCTGATAATCTGGCAGCCCGACTGAGCGCACAGGGCTTTGGCATAGGTGATACTGCACTAGTGCAGCTACCTAATATTGCCGAATTTTATATTGTCTTTTTTGCTCTGCTGAAAGCCGGTATTGTGCCTTTGAATGCACTGTTTAATCATCGTCAGCATGAATTAAAGAGTTTTTTCAGCCAGATTAAACCCCGGCTGCTGGTGGCCTCACGCCATCATGAAGTATTCAGCGGAAATGATTTTCTGAATGAACTGACTGCTTTACAGCTGGCGCCGGCTTTAACTCTAATGCTCAATGCCTTTGCTGATGATGAAAGCCTGCCGGACTGGTATACCACTGCGCAATCTGATATCTGCCATTATGCTGCTACGCCGGCTGATGAAGTGGCTTTTTTCCAGCTTTCCGGCGGCAGTACCGGTACACCGAAACTCATTCCGCGTACGCACAATGATTATGATTACAGCGTGCGTGCCAGTGCCGAAATCTGCGCTCTGAATCAGCATACCCGATTACTCTGTGCCATGCCGGCAGCACATAATTATATGCTGAGCTCACCCGGCGCTCTGGGTGTATTTCATGCCGGCGGATGTGTGGTAATGGCGGCAAGCCCTGAACCTCTGAGCTGTTTCAGCCTGATTGAACAGCATCAGATAACCATGGCTTCGCTTGTACCCAGTGCCGTATCTATGTGGTTACAGCAGGCACCTGAGCAACTGGAAAAGCTGCACTCACTACAATTAATTCAGGTAGGCGGTGCCAGTTTTCCGGAATCAGTGGCACGACAGGTATTAAATGTTTTCGGCTGTCAGTTGCAGCAAGTATTCGGGATGGCGGAAGGACTGGTGAACTATACGCGGCTGGATGACAGCGAAGAGCTTATTGTCACCACTCAGGGGCGTCCTATCAGCCCGGATGATGAAGTAAAAGTGGTGGATGAAAACGGTGACGAAGTGCCTGCCGGAGAAACAGGTATGCTGAAAACACGCGGTCCCTATACCTTTCGCGGTTACTACCAGAGCCCTGAGCACAATGCACAGGCTTTCGATACAGAAGGTTTTTATTATTCAGGTGATTTGGTACAGCGTAACAGCAACGGATATTTGAAAGTGGTGGGACGGGTTAAAGATCAGATTAACCGCGGTGGCGAAAAAATTGCTGCTGAAGAAATTGAAAAACTGATGATTACCCATCCTGATGTTACCGAAGCTGCACTGGTGGCTATTACGGATGAACGTTTTGGTGAAAAAAGCTGTGCATTTATTGTGTCACAGAATCAGCACTTAACTGCTCTGAGCCTGAAACGCCATCTGCTCAATCTGGGTATTGCTCATTACAAACTGCCTGATCAGGTATGCATTGTTGATAGCCTGCCGCTTACTGCCGTCGGCAAAACCGATAAAAAACGCTTACGTGAAACCTTTCAGCAAAATCCTGCCTGAAATAATTATCAGAATGAGAAACGAGAAACAGCATGACTATCAAACAAATCGATGATTATCCGATGCCTGCTCTGGCACAAATCCCGCAAAACAAAACCAACTGGGAAGCTGATACTGCGCGCTCTGTATTATTAATTCATGACATGCAGAATTATTTTCTGAATTTTTATCAGCAGGACAGCACACTCATCAGGACAATGATAAAGAATCTGCAAAGTTTGCGCAGCTGGGCGGCTCAGCAACAGATTCCCGTGGTGTATACCGCCCAGCCGCATCAGCAGCATCCTCAGCAACGGGCGCTGCTGAATGATATGTGGGGTGCGGGTATTACTACCGCACCTGTTGAAGAGCAGAAAATAGTTGACGCCCTGACACCACGTCCGGAAGATACCGTACTGACCAAATGGCGTTATAGCGCTTTTCAACGTTCAGATTTACTGACACACATGCATAACTGGCAGCGTGATCAGCTGATTATCGGTGGTGTTTATGCGCATATCGGCTGTATGCTTACCGCTGCCGAAGCATTTATGCAGGATATTCAGGTATTTTTTGTAGCTGATGCACTGGCTGACTTCTCAGCGGAGCAACACCAGCAAGCGTTAAATTATGTTGCCGGCTGTTGCGGGCAGGTCACTACTACAGAGGCATTGTTACCGGCAACAAATAGTCTTACCCGTGCATGGCTGACACAAAAAGTTCAGACATTACTGGAAATACCGGAAGAAACCATTAACCCCGAAGAGAACCTGATTCTCTACGGTCTGGATTCTTTACGCATTATGCAATTTGCCGCAGAACTGAAACAGTATGACATCAATATTGGCTATGATGTACTGGGTCAGCAGCCTTCACTAAACAACTGGTGGCAGCTCATTGAAAAACAAAATAAAACTGTTTCCGCCTAGCATTGGCTGCAAATAATTAGCCGGACGCTGCATACAGCTTTAGGAACATAAAACATGACTGACTTAAATCTATCCGGCAAGAGCATACCGCCCGGTCTGGCTCATCAGTGGCGGGTAGCCCTGCCCGGGCTGATAAGCGGTACACTTGCCGCTGTAATTGCCGGTATCGCCATGCTGGCAGGGCTATGGTTTATCATTAAATTTATCGATAACATGAGCTGGTGCTGGCTGAATTATGCACTGGTCAGCTGGCTGCTGGCCGCTTTGTTTACAGCCTTGTCCTCATGGCTGGCACATCAGGCAGAAAGCCGCTTTGCGGCGGCTTTACGCCGGACAGTGGCACAGCATTTAATCCGTCTGCCGTCCAATATACTGGCTAAACAGAATGAGCAGACACTTAAACGGCTGCTAACCGATGATGTTGCCAGTTTGCATCATATGCTGGCTCATTTACCCGGTGAGATTGCCGTATTCACGGTTATTCCGCTTTTATCCATCGGTATCCTTATTTATTTTATCGGCATATCGGCAATATGGGTATTATTACCCGGACTGATTGCTTCGGTTTATTATCTCATCATCATACCGCGCATGACCCGGCGTGACGGTACCGCACGTATGCAGGTAATGCTGGATATCATTAATAAGGCCGATGAATATGTACGCGGGATTCCGGTTTATCGTATTTACGGGCAGCATTCCAGCGCATTAACTGCCTATACAGAAGCAACTGAAAAATTTACCCACAATATGGTGCACTGGGTAGCCAAGGCGGCCACGCCGGCAGCCATCGCCACTGCTATGTTACAGGCAGTAGCGACATTTGCCATTGGCTACTGGGTCAGTTATACACAGGATACCACTACTCTGGCTGCCACTCTGTTATTCAGTCTGGCCATTGTGACACCCGCATTACGTCTCGGGCATGGTATTGATTACATCAGAGCCGGACGCGCTGCTGCCGGACGTCTGACCGAATTTTTACATCAGCCCTTATTACCGGCGGGAACCATAAATCATCTGCCGGAACCGGCAGTATTATCTATGCATGATGCAGTTTTTTCTCAGGAAGAACATCCGGTTTTACGCAAACTCAGCTTCACATTTCCCGCCGGCGCCATTACCGCTATTACCGGCCCCAGCGGAGCAGGTAAAACCACTTTACTCAATGCATTAGCCGGATACATACCATTGATATCCGGAACTGTTCAACTGGGTAAGACCGATCTGTCTGCATTACATGACGACACCCGCCACCGGCTGATTCTGTTTATTCCGCAAGGATATGATGTTTTAGACAATACGATTCGTGCCAATCTGGCCTTAACTGCTCCTGATGCCAGCGATGAAGTCATGCAGCAGGCTCTGGCCAGAGCCAATCTGAATCTGGATTTATCAACACCTGCCCGTACCCTGTCCGGCGGAGAAAAACAGCGTATCTGCATTGCACGAGCTTTTCTCACTCAGGCAGAAATTATCTTAATGGATGAGCCTACCAGTGCGCTGGATGATCAGAATGCCCGGAAAATATTTCAGGCTTTACAGGAACTGGCTCATACGGCGCATAAAACCATTATCATTGTTACTCACCAGCCGGCTCTGGCCGATAAAGCCGATGCAAAACTGGTATTGGAAGCATTAAGGAGCGAGGCATGAATACAGCAGCCGGCAACAAACACTCCCTTTTTGAAACCATACCGGCCGCCACCAGACCCCGCCTGATTGCTGTCAGCATCGGCTGGATACTGGTTGCCGTACTGGAAGCATGTGCTTACACCATACTGGCTCTGGCTATAGTAAATCAGCAGTCGCCACTGTGGGTAGTGATTAGTGCTGCTATTGCCATAGTGATTACAGTACTGGTTACCCGTAACGGCTTTCTTACCGGCGTACGTCTGGCCGGAGATTTATTTGCCGCACTGGGGCGTTCTCTGTCCAGCGCTAAATTGTCCTGGTTTAATGACCAGCGCCGTGCGGTTATCAGTAAAACTGCCGGACAGGAAATTCCGAATTTCATGAGCATTCCGGCGCATCAGTTGCAGACCTTTTTACATGCGCCCTGTCTGCCCCTGTTTATCTGTATCGGGCTGGCCTTTGTTGCCGGCACAGGCATCATGTTAGCTGCACTGGCGATGATATTGCTGTCCTTACTATTACAAGTATGGGCACAATATGCTTTAAATAAAACTGATGCACAACGCCATCAGACCGAACTGGACAGCACCACAGCGACTATTGAGCTGGTTGAACACCTTACTCTGCTGCGTACAGCCGCAGGATCGGCTCATGCGCTGGATACTATCCAGCAGCGCTGGAGCACTCAGGAAAACCTGCTAAGCAAAATTAACTGTAGTGCAGCCAGTGCAACGCTGATAGCTACTTTAGCTAATGTGCTGCCCATGGCAGGTATGGCGGTTTATTGTATTTTATCCGCTCAGAACGATGAATACCTGATACTGGCTGTATTGTTACTGATGGGGCGCGCCGGCGCACCATTAAGCGCACTGGCTACTGCCGGTCTGAGCATCAATGACTTAATCAGCTCATTGCGCCACTTTCAGCAACTTACTCATCCTCCGGTACTGCCTGAAACAGAAGAAACGCGCACCCCGAAGCATGCACAGTTATCTCTGCATAATCTGAACTGTATCACCGGCTCGACAACCATTAATCAGGAGATTCCCGAAGGTGCACGCTTACACGTTGCCGGTGTTAGCGGCAGTGGCAAAAGTACCTTGCTGCAACTATGCCTGCGCTTTGATGATCCGGCTATGGGTGAAATCAGATTAGACGGCATTCCTCTGCCTCAACTGTCTTATCAGACACTGACAGACAATATGGCTTATGTCGCTCAGAACCCGATTATTTTTACCGGCACTCTGGCAGACAATATCCGCATCGGCCGTTTTGATGCCAGTGACGCTGAAATCGAAGCTATTGCCAGACAATGTATGCTGGGAACAGTTATCGACCGGACGGATGAAGGCATTCACCAACATGTCGGCCAGCAGGGCTCTGCCCTATCCGGCGGCGAACAGCAGCGCGTAGCCATTGCCCGTGCTCTTATCAAGCATGCGCCGATACTGATTCTGGATGAAGCCACATCAGCACTGGATGAAAGCACGGAACAACAACTGATTGATACTATACTCAGCCAGTCCCGCACCCTGATTTTTGTGTCGCATCGCAGTGCGGCTCCGTGGCAGCCTACCCTGACTCTGGATTTATCGCCGGATATTACATAAACACCAGATATGATTCAGGCAAATACTACTGATTAGAGCCATATCTTAAAAATACGGGCTATGCATGTCATTTATATCAGACCTGGGTAAAACAGACTGCCGGCAAGACACTTCTGCCGGCAGCAGAAAATTGCTATTGCCGGTGAATGATTCGCCTGCATTATTCAGTCATCACACAATTAGCATCGGCAATAACACCATTCACCAGATATGCATGCCATTAGCCGACACAGCGGTTTTGCATAAAATTGGTCAGATACATAACATCTTTCTTCCGGACAACATCAGACAAAGCCGGCACAAACGCCAGACAGAATTTATAGCCGGGCGGCTGGCGGCAAAATATGCCTTATTACAGTATGGTTACAGCAACTTTAGTCTGAAAACAGGCTCACAGGGACAGCCGCTTTTTCCTGAATCCTTACAGGGAAGTCTGAGCCACACCAGCAATCAGCGCCAATGTCTGGCTATTGCCTGCGTACAGAAAAAACAGCCGACACAACGCTATCTGGGTATCGATATTGAATACCGGCAGCATCAGAGTATTATGAATGAGCATAAATCCACGCTGAGCCTGTTTCTCCGGGCGGCCGAATTACGATATATAACCGAACACAGTACTGACCTGCCGCTGATGGCGCTGCTGCTTTTTTCAGCTAAAGAAAGCATTATCAAAGCATGGTTTCATCAATATCAGAAACTGATTAATTTTACTGATATAGCTTTCCAGTCGTATCGTCATTCATACCTGAATTTCCTGATTGATTCACCGCTTACCCATGCAAATCCGCAAACAGCAGAAGTTTATTTCCATTGCACAAAAGAAAAAATAATAACCATTGCATATATCTGAAACAGTTTGTGGCTGAATTTTGCCCAGAACAGAAAATTTTTCTGTATTTTTATTATAATTATTGATAATGATTACTATTTGCATTAATATAAACAAACTTACATAGCCTGATTTATATAGACTTTTCATTACATACAACCCGCATCTGTCTACAGGTAATAAAATGACGATTACAGAATCAAGCGCTGTTTCCCGCTCTCCTATTCAATCTCAGGATCAGTTTGCCTGTTTTGCAACCAGACAGCATCACATCAGTGCCAGACATCTTATCCACAAAATACATATGCCGGTTAATCAGTCCGAATCCTGCAATCAGCAGATTGCCGACTGTTTTAATCACATCAAAGCACAGGGATATGCCAATCCCATTCTTATTGCTGCTATTCCATTTGATACCAGAAAAAACGGCACCTTAAACTTTTACAGTGAATTTAATCAAACTTCACCAGCTCACTTTGAGCACAATCCTGCTTCAGCAGGCAAAACAGCAAACTCCCTTATCCGCAAAAAATCATTGGTAGAGCGTCAGGCATTCGAACACAGTGTTCAAACAGCTTTAAGCGCTATGGCGGATAATCAGATGCAAAAAATTGTGCTGTCGCAGGCAACAGAATTTGAATTTGCCCGGCAGTACAGCCCGGAGGATTTACTGAATATCCTTATCCGGCAAAATCCTGATGCCTATAAATTTATGATTCCTGTGGAAGAAGATCAGTATATTTTTGGTGCCAGCCCGGAATTACTGTTATCGCGCCAGCAGCAACAGGTACGCAGTAACCCGCTGGCCGGCTCCCGACCGCGCCCGGCCATTCCGGAACACAACAGCCAGACTCAGACAGAACTTTATCAGTCGGTCAAAGACAGGCATGAACATCAGCTGGTTATCGATAATATCCGGCATAAGCTCAGCAGCTATTGCTCAGCATATCAAGCATCAGAAATACCCGAAATTTTAACTACATCAACCATGTTTCATCTGTCATCAGTCTTTCAGGGGCAACTGAAAGCCGATGCGCCCGATGCACTTAATCTGGCACTTCATCTGCATCCCACACCGGCCGTTTGCGGCACACCAACGGATATCGCCAGAGACTTTATTCTCAATCATGAAGGCTATAACCGTCATTACTACAGCGGACTGAATGGCTGGATGGATGCCAGCGGTAACGGAGAATGGGTCGTTACTATCCGCAACGGCTTACTGAATCACAATATTATCCGCCTGTATGCCGGAGCAGGCATCGTTGAAGGCTCAGACGCAGCAGCAGAATGGTTTGAAACCGAAGCCAAAATGCAAACTATGCTCAATGTATTTCAACAACAGTAACATTATCTGGAGAAACAACCATGCAGCAAGCCATTATCGTTACCGGTGCAGCCCAGGGTATAGGGGCTGCGATTGTTACTAAACTGCTCAAACAGCACTATCATGTTATCGGAATCGATAAACAGCCCTATTCGCCGAGCTGGCCGGTACAACAGATGATTGAAGCCCAGTATCAGACTTACTGGACAAGCATTAGTCAGGATATTACTGCTTTCGAAGAAACCCGTATATTACTCAATACCCTGATTAATCAATACAATATAACTGGTCTGGTTAATGTGGCCGGAGTATTAATCCTTACACCATTGCTGAGTGCCACTGAGGCACAATGGCAAACCAGCCTGAATGTTAATCTGCTGGCGCCCATATTCATCAGCCAGCATTTAGCCGCACATTTCCGGCAGCAGCGACAAGGCTGTATTGTTACCGTCAGCTCTAACAGTGCCCGCATGGCGCGCACTGAGATGGGTTTATATGCCACCACCAAAGCAGCACTCAGCCATTTCTGCCGCAATCTTGCGCTGGAAGTTGCCCCGTATGTCCGAGTTAATATCGTTTCACCGGGCTCTACCCTCACAGCGATGCAACAACAATTATGGACCGACAATGAACCACCGGCCGGAATACTGGATGGTGACTTAACACAATATCGTCTTGGCATTCCTCTCAGAAAACTGGCTCAGCCGGCAGATATCGCCAATACCGTTTCTTTCCTGCTCTCTGAAGAAGCCGCACAGATCACTATGCAGGAAATTGTTGTAGATGGCGGGGCAACACTGGGCGTCTGATTCGCTTTAAAGAAAACAGATAAAATACGATTTTTATTTTAGTTTTTCTTATGGGTAAAATATGACAATGCGCTAATGAAACGACATGATAACGGTTATAATGTCGTTTCCGAGTGATTATCTTTAATATATTCCAATATATCAGCCGGCTGGCAATCCAGATACTGACAGATTGCCTCCAGCGTAGCCAGCCTGATACCTTTTACTTTTCCCTGTTTAAGCAAAGATAAGTTTTGCTCGGTAATACCAATAGCAGCAGCCAGCTCTTTTGATTTCACTTTCCGTTTAGCAAGCATAACATCTAAATTTATTCTAATCGGCACATTAAACTCCTGTTAAATAAACTGCTTATTTTCTTCTGCAATCTGGCATGCTTTTTTTAGTATCTGACCGATAATCATAATACTGATAGAAGGGAATAACAGAATTAAATCACTACTTTCAAATGATATCGAAATATACCGATCCGGAAAATGATTATTAAGCGTTAAGATAAACGATAGCAGAGGCTCTGAGAGCAATTGTAAAACTTCCCAAATCACCAAAGCTTTACCAAATGCATAACAGTAATTTGCTGATTTCACAGAAAAATAATCTGCTTTACTGTAGCTTAAAAACAGCAATCTGAGCTGAACGAAACCATAAGCCAGAATCGCAATGATTATGGTATCAATTAAGGTAGCAGAAACTGCCTGCCATAGAGAAAGTCTGGATATATCAATATCAGCATTACCATCACCCATACTATGAGTAATAAAAAATGAATATCCGCCGGAATTCAGTCCGATATTATGAATATCAAAAAAATAAAATAATAAAGGAGATATCATTCCGATACCTATACAGAATATAGGAATTAGGGTTAACTGAGACATTAATTTGCAATAATGGTTTAATCGGGAATGTGTTTCAAGCATTACAGTGTTCATGTTTAGTACCTTTTTATAAAAATATAAAAACCAGGCATACAATATCATGTAAATGTAAATTTAACAATAAAAAATTAAAATAAAACAATAATAATTTATTATATAAAATTAATTATTATAATTATTCATCAACCAGATAAGACAACAGCCGGCTTTTATGTCTAAAGTGAACTAAGCCTGTTCCCTGCTGATACAGAATTAATCTTCAAATAACCATTAAACCGTTACAGAATAAAACAATCATTTAAGTGGTCGGTTGCATTATCAAATGTTATAAAAATAATCAGCACCGGCGATGATAAATATATTGATTTAACATAATCGAAATAAAAACCAGATTAAAGCCAGTAAAAGTATTTCTGTTCTGACTATTATTCAGTAAATACAAATTCAGAAACCGAGAGAGGGGACGGGCAATCAAGAATTCTTAAAACTATAAAAACAGACTTGTTAAACAGTATAGAATATTGGCTTTAGCATATGATTATTTAATTATCGTGTCAGATAGCTACATGTTTGAATGAATGATCGAAATCTGATTCTGAGTTTAGTCAGCATATTCGAAATCTGCCATGTGGAAAGATTTATCGGAGAAAGTCCATAATGCCTAAAGCTTTAGCCGGAATTTTATTTGCACTATCAGCAGCCGCACTAAATGGTTCTATAGGTATTATCAGTAAATTACTGATGGCCAGTGGATTGAATCCTTATGAAATAGCGTTTTATAAAACGTTTCTGGCTTTGGTTTTTGTTTCACTACTCTTGATACGTACTCCATTTGCCCGGCAAATTCAGATAGTTGCCCCTGTATCAGATAATAATATAAAAATCTGGATGCATATTGGCCTGTGTGCTCTGTTTGGAATATTTACTTTGTTTTTCTTTGAAACAATCGCTTACGGGCATGGCAATGCAGCGAATGTAGTCGTAATACTCATGGCTTCAGCTACGATAGCGGCACTAGTTTTCGGCTGCTTATTATTAAATGAAAAAATTAAAATATCAGCCGTTTCCGGTGTTGCTGTTGCAATCGCCGGCATTAGCGTTATTTCATGGTCTGGACAGGCCTCATTATTGTTATTGATATTTGCTAGTGCCGCAGGAGCCGGTTACGGGCTGTTTAGTGTATTGGTTAAGAAATTCGGTTTACATGGTGGTATTTATCTGACCAGATTTTTATTATTGTTTGGTCTGATCTATCTGGCTATACCCTATTTAGCAACCTTCCGGCAAAATCCTTTTGATTTTCACTGGCAAACCGTCACAGGGCTGATAGCTTTGGCCATTTTACCTACTATTCTGGGATTTTACTGTACTACCAAAGCACTTGGTTATTTATCCGCAGCTCAGGTTCAGGTAACTGAATTAGCTGAGCCAATATTTGCCATGCTGATGGGCTGGCTGATTCTGTCTGAATTACCTGACTATGCTTTTTTCCTCGGTGCTCTGTTAATTATTACCGGTATTATGCTGATTAATAATGTATTGGGTTTATTAAAAACTTATTTTTTAAAAGAATAAAGATCAGCAAAAGGTAATCACTCTTTTGTTAGTTATCATATCTTTAATCAAAAAATCTGCAATGCTGATACCCTGGCAGGAAATACACTATTCATAATTTCACCTTTAATATATTTTTTATTGATGTTTTATACCATTCACTTTTATTTATCACCCTGCAAACTAATTTTCTTTAAAGATAAAAAAGCAATCTATAATAGAATTAATTCAGCCAAAAAACTAAACCCGTTGATTCATTCTAATATATATATTAATTTTGGTTTGCAGTGTACAGATTTAATAGATTTCTTACGCCAGAATTAAACTTCGTTCTGAAGAAATCTGAAAAGTTACACTTTTATGATATTAATATGCTATTACAAATAAGATATTGAACCAAACGGAGCGGTTTAATATCATAATGCTGATTATCTAAATAGCATTATGTTATTGATAAACGTATGGATACCTCATTTAATATAGTATAAGGAACATTAAACGAACTTGAAGATATATCATTACTTTTCTCTGAATATCGAGAATTTTATAGTATTAAGGATTGTCAATCTGAATCAAAAGAACTCATTAAAGAAAGATTGATAAACAATGATTCAATCATTTTTCTAGTCTACGATAATAAAACAGCATGTGGTTTCATACAGTTATATTTTTCATATTCTTCTTTAGCTATATCACCCACTATCATTTTGAATGATTTATATATTATAAAAAGCCACAAAAGATGCGGTGTTGACACGCAATTAATGGAAAACTAAGAAACTTCGCTAATAATTCTGTATATAACGGCATTCCATTATGCACATCAATCAATAACCTCAAAGCCAGAGCTCTGTATGAAAAGTCAGGTTATAAAATTGATGATCAATTTGTTTACTATCTTTTAAAGCCAAATAAGAAATGAGATATGAAAATTTATGATTTAGCCGGCTAATTTGTTCGTCTTACTTTCTTATCTCTGCTGATTTGGATTTATGTTTTCTTAAATCCAAATTATTTTTTATCTTTAATATCCGTTTTAAATAATTTGCAAATATCAAATATTTCTTTTTCTATCATTCACGGCCATAAAATGACATTGTTTACTGTTTCTCTCTCATTTTTATTATTTATTTTATTTTTTACATTAAATTCTTACATTTAAAGTTAATTATAAATAAGTACATTTATATTTTTTTATGTTAATTCTATATATTTAATATTAATTATTCAGTTTGCTCATACCTTTGTATTAAAAAGTTACAAGATTAAGTTAATCATTTATCTATTCTGAAAATATTAATAATTAATAATTAAGAATTTATAAGCTTTTATTTTTCAAGCGTAATCTTTTTCATTAATTGGATTTAACGCTGGGTAAACCTTTGTCATTGTTTATTCCGGAAGATTATTTCCTGAGTCGGTTATTTGCTGATACAGCCGTCAAGATAAGCAGATATTTTACAGCCGAGTAAGCAGATTCAAATTGTAGTACAGGGGGTTGGATTGTTGGTTTTGTAACTTTAATCAATCAGGAGAAAACCTATGAACAAGGTTTATCGGAATGTCTGGAATGAAAATACCCAAACATGGGTAGCCGCATCAGAGCTGGCGAATAGTAAAACCAAATCAAATACTGTTTGTGAACAATCAATAGTTAAAAAAATTATTAATAAGCTAGGGCTGAAAAAAATTGTTAGCGTAACAATAACAGCGCTGATTTTAGAATGGCAGGCAATTGCTCCAGTATATGCAGCTAATGCGGCAATTGTCGGCGGCAATAACAGCGGTACAGTTTGGCCGGGTGGTGGCTATCAATATGGCGGCCATGGTAGCACGGTACTCTCGGGGGATGACGACCATTGTGGTGCAGACAGAGTTAATGGTCGCAGAACCGTTTCAGACGGCATTACAGCAAAAGATGAATACTTACGTTTCATTAGAAATACTGCGTTTGGGACCAGTCATCCATACGGAAGCGTAACTTCTAACAGAGCAGAAGCATGGAGTGATGAAGGTTTGACCGATGGCGGAACCGGTTATCAGGCCGCCCCGACCGGCGGTGATAACAATGCAATGCCTGTAGCTTATGGTATTTATTCTTTTGCCTATGGCTGCGGTTCTTACGCTACCGGGAATTACTCCACTGCATTCGGAGCTAACGCAACTGCAACTGCGGGCGGAGCAATGGCTTTCGGCGTAGCATCTCTGGCTTCCGGCACTGCATCAATTGCCTTTGGTATGAGCTCTCAGGCGACAGGTGTTTCCAGTGTGGCTCTGGGCTCTATGGCTTCTTCAAATGGTACCGGCAGCGTAGCAGTTGGTTTAAGCAGTGCTGCAAATAAAGATGGAGCGGTTGCTTTGGGTGCCGGTGCAACTGCATCCGGTAACAGCAGTGTGGCAGTCGGTAATTCAACACAGGCAGCTGGCGATCAGAGTATCAGTATTGGCACGGGTAATCAGGTCAGAGGGCGTAAATCCGGGGCAATCGGCGGCGCACAAAACAATCCCACTTTCCAGGATGGTGGAATAAGTGCAGCCCCGGGCAACCCAACCATTATTACCGGTAACAACACTTATTCTCTTGGTAACGAAAACGGCACAATTGCTGTTGATGATTCTGGTGTTTTCGGTAATAAAAATACCATTAGCGGTACAACTGAAGGCATAAATAATATTCGTATTGTTGGTAATAACAATACTGTTAGTTCAGCCAAAGATTTGGTTTTTGGTAATGATAATACCGTCACAGCCACTCGTGGCCTGATTCTGGGCAATGATAACACGGTTAATGCCGATCGTGGCTTAATTATTGGTAATAACACAAGTACAGGTGCCAATGCTACTGATGCAATTGCTATTGGTAATTCTGTCAGCGTTAGCAATGCCAGTGGTATTGCAATAGGTACCAATGCTACGACTATTGTAGACACAGGTGTCGCTCTGGGCAGCGGATCAGTTGCCAATATTGAGAAAGGAAAAACCGGCTTTGACCCTACTGGTACAAATTCTGCTGCGAATAATCCGACCTGGACCAGCACCGCAGGTGCTGTTGCTATTGGTAGTGCAGACAACGGAATAACCCGTCAGTTAACCGGTCTGGCAGCAGGTACAAACGATACCGATGCGGTGAATGTGGCACAGATGAAAAATCTGGCCAGTGTTACAACCACTGGTTTAAGCTCGTTGTCTACTGCTGTAAGCAAAGTCGGTGATATGAGCAATGTTAATAGTAATATCAGCACACTGAACAGCAATGTTTCTGCTTTGCAGTCTGATGCACTGCAATGGAAAAATAATGCCGATGGTTCCGGTGCCTATGATGCCAGCCATGGTACAACTCAGGCGCAGAAGATTACTAATGTGGCTGCCGGTCTGGTGGAAGACGGTTCTACAGATGCAGTTAATGCCAGCCAGCTTTATCAGGTATCCACCTCTTCTGCTTCCGGTATCACTTCTTTATCTACAGCTGCTCTAAACACCACCGGCAAACTGAATACGGTAAGCAGTAATGTTTCTGCTTTACAGTCTGATGCACTGCAATGGAAAAACAATGCCGATGGCTCTGGTGCCTATGATGCCAGCCATGGTACTAATCAGGCGCAGAAAATTACTAATGTGGCTGCCGGTCAGCTGGCAGACGGTTCTACTGATGCAGTTAATGCCAGCCAGCTTTATCAGGTATCCACCTCTT